>NZ_JCACKS010000218.1:0-45227 GCF_059505505.1 Pelatocladus sp.
TTCAAGCTCGCGAATAACTTTCCTTTCTTTATTTTTGCAAAATTGGGATGCTCCCGGAAAATCAGACTTTTCTTGCCCGTCTTTCTGCCTTGGTCGTCCTCTTCTTCCACCGAGGTGATGAAATTCTGGATCAAGTCCAACACGCTATCTTTCTGCCACACTTGTTCCCAGAGATAGGCGGTGCTGAAACTCAATGCTGAAGGCGGGTTCCCTGCGCCACCACTACGCCCCTGATTGAACGGCAGAAAGCGGGTTTTACCGTTTTGCAGATGGGTGGTCATGTAGACCAAATCGGGGTCAACCGCAAAATGAGACAGGCAAACGCCAAAGGTAAACAGGGGTTCCCGCGCATCGCGGGTGGTGCGGTATTGCTTGATGGCGTGTTCTACCGATTGTCCCTTAAAGGGGTTTTTCAGTTCGGCGGTAAACAAGGGTACGCCATTGAGGAACAGCGCCAAGTCAAGACTTTTATCGGGGGTTCTTTCACTGTAACGAAGCTGGCGGATAATGCTGAAAAAATTTGCCTGATAGAGTTGCTGGGTTTCGGCGTTCAACCCTGTGACAGGGCGGAAATAGGCAAGCTGGAAGCGGCAGCCGTTGACTTTCAGCCCTTTGCGGAACACCTCCAGTGTGCCGCGTTTTTTGATCACCTCGGCAAGGCGTTTCAAAAGTTTGGGTTTTGCGTCTTCTCCATACTGGGTGACGAATTTCTGCCACTCCTGGGGTTGGGTTGCCTGGATAAAATTGAACACATCCTGGGGAATCAGGCACAGGGCGCGGTCATAGTCGCTGGGGTTGCGGGAGGTATAGCCGCTTTGTAGGAGGCTTTGTTCGATTGTGGTTTCAAAGTTTTTTTCGGAGGTGTCAACCATTTATGCTACCTCCTCCCGTATGTCGATTTTTCCGGTTACGGCGGCGGAAATCAGGGCGGTGCGGTATTCTTTTAGGTGGTCAATGCTGAGTTGGATTTTATCGGAGAGAAGGTCGATACGGATAATTGACCGCTCAACGAAATCGGCAATTGCTTTCTGCTCATTAATGCCCGGACATGGCAGTTTTACTTGCCGGAAATTGTTGTAGTTAAGGTCTTGCCCGTCTCGGATGAATGTTGCCGTTGCCTGAAGCCCCTGAATGTAGGCTCTTGACTTGAACAGGTAAGAGTAAAAGCCAATATGTGCTTTTTTCTCAGCAACCAGGGCGACGTATGATGATCGGATGCATCCGCGCGCTTTCACCCGCTCAATACCGCCTTCAAAACTCCGCATACTGATAACGAAGTTGCCAACCTCGACATGTTTTCGTTGATCAAGGTTTTTCACTGCATGTGTTACTTGGCGACCTTCCAAGCGTTCAAACTCAGCTAGCGGAATCACACCATATTTTTGAGTTGCCGAAAGATGCTCGTCGTCATCATGCGCCCGCTCTTTGCTTTCCAGGAAAAGCCGATTGCTTGGAACCATATCCCAATGCGCTGGAATCTCGCCCAACCACTCAATACCGGAATCTTTCATCGGTACATCAGGGTTAAGCCCTTTGGTGACAGCATGACTAATTAACGCCGTGCGTTTTTCCTGCAATAATTCAATAAACCGCTCTTTCTTGGCTATCAGCGCATCAATTTTGGCAGTTTCGCGATCGAGAAATAAGGCTATAGTTTTTTGTTCTATAAAAGTAGGTACAGCAACAGAAAGATTAATTATTTGTTCACCGTTTGCACGAGGCATTTTTGTACCGTAGGTAAATGAATTAACCAGGTCAATAAATCCATCAGCTAAAAACTGATAACAAAGAAATTTACCATCTATATTTTTTGCTGGTTCAAATGCTAATAGCTCAGTTGTGCAAACCCCACAAAAATCAGCCAAAATAACTTTGGCTAAGTAAGGGCGGAGTTTTCCAAAAAGAACGTTACCTTTTTCAAAAGTTGCAACTGTACTTTCTACACTTTCTACTGGAGCGTCTAAGAGAAGCCTTCCTGTTTTAGATTCAATATGTTCTAGCCCAATATAGGTTAAATCATCAGGTTTCTTAGTTACTTTCTTTGATGATATAGGGGCTATATATTTTATTCGTTTTAATTCCCAATTCTCAGGAACCTCCCCCAACCACTCAACCCCTGAATCTTTATACTTCGGATACCGCTTCCACGTCCGCACGGTTTGGGTAACATCCTGCATTTCCAAAGTAGCTTGGTTCATCCTGCCACCTCCCGCAACATCTCCAGAATCTCGGCTTCCACCTGTTTCATATCGGCTTCGATCGCTTCCAGCGTTCTTGGTGGCTGATACTGGTAAAAATAGCGGTTAAAGTTGATTTCATACCCTACCTTACCTATTCCCCCATCTTTCTCGTCGCGGATGCTAATGTTAATCCATGCATCGGACACATGGGGTTTGACTTCCCGCTCAAAATATGCTTGGATATCTTCCTGAAGCGGAACATTTTCAGTATCGCGTAACTCACTGTCTGGCTCAGGATCACCGTTTTTATCGCGGCAAATTTCCGCCGTTTCATCCCGCTCTGATAACGCGGTAAGGATGGCGGTATAGACAGGAGCCGCGATTTTTAGCTCCTTCGCTTTAATGGCTTTTTTCAGCACTTTCTCAAAATCGGCACGGTCTTTAAACACCGTATCCGGCAACGTTTGCAGCATCGTCAGGATCAGCTGTTGCTGGGCTTGCCCTGCCTGTTCCTCAATATCCTTGATGCTTTGGTCTTTCTTCTTGCTGACGGCAAGGTTAATAAAGGCTTTCTGTTCCTTCAGGCGTTCGATGCGTTCTGGGGATGCCTGAAAGTTTAGCCGTAACGGGCGCTCAATGGTGATTTTGCGATCGCCAAAATCGGTGCTATCAAAAATCCGGCTTACCTCGTTGGCTGTGAATGTCTGGAATAACTCGGTAATCTGGTCAATTTGTTCGGTGCTGATTTCGCGACGCTTATCACCCAGGCTTTTCCGCATCGCTATCCAGAAGCCAGAAGCGTTAATCAGTTGTACCTTCCCCTGACGCTCTGGTGCTTTATGGTTGGTGAGTACCCAAATATACGTAGCAATGCCCGTGTTATAAAAAAGCTGTTCCGGCAGAGCGATAATCGCTTCTAGCCAGTCATTTTCCAGAATCCACCGCCGAATCTCACTTTCGCCGCTCCCTGCATCACCCGTAAACAACGGCGAACCATTCATAACGATCGCCACACGGCTACCCCCTTTGGTTCCTTCATCCGGCAGAGCATGTGCTGTAAAAATAGCAACTGCCCATCACTGATACGCGGTGTACCCGCACTAAAACGACTACCCGTCTTGGCGGCTTCTGACTTGACGGCTATTTCGTCCCGCTTCCAGTCCTTGCCATAGGGCGGGTTAGCAAGCAGATAATCAAAGGTTTTATGGCTGTGTTTATCGTTAGAAAGGGTACTGCCAAACTGGATATTTTCTGCGTCCTTACCGTCGATGCTTTTCATGTAGAGGTCGGATTTGCAGACGGCAAAGGTTTCCGGGTTGACTTCCTGCCCAAACAGAAACACTGTAGCATTAGGGTTAAGGTCTAAAATCCGGTCTTTGGCAATGGTCAACATTCCGCCCGAACCACAGCAGGGATCGTACACGGTGCGGGTGATGTAATCCTGGCTGAGGGATGATTTATCCTGAGATAGCAGCAAACTCACCATCAGGTGAATTACTTCGCGAGGGGTGAAGTGTTCCCCCGGATTTTCGTCGAGGGCTTCGTTAAACTTGCGGATCAATTCTTCAAAAATATACCCCATTTCCAGGTTCGACACTTTATCGGGGTGCAGGTCGATCTTTTTGAATTTCTCCATCACCAGATACAACAGATTTGCTTCGTCAAGCTTGTTGATGGTGTTGGGGAAGTCGAATTTTTCCAGCACTTCGCGCATATTGGCGCTGAAGCTGTTGATGTAGAGTTTCAGGTTAGCCGCCAGATTTTTTGGGTCGTCCAGTAGCTTGCCAAAATCGTAGCGGGAACTGTTGTAAAACGCAAAACCCGCCTTTCGACACAGGACAGGATCGAGGTTATCGAGTTTATCCTTATACTGGGCGTGGGTTTCTAGCACCTGTTCCTTGGTGGGTTCCAGCACACAATCTAGGCGGCGCAGCACCGTGAAGGGTAAGATCACATCTTGGTATTTGCCCCGTTTAAACGTGTCACGGATCAAATCCGCCACACTCCAGATAAAGCTGACTTTTTCCCCAAAATTATTCATTCACGCAATTCCCTATTGTACATTGCCAGCACTGTTGTTTTTTGCTACCTTATCCCCCGTGTGATTACCTCTGGGAATTTTAGCATCTCTTATATTGCAGGGTATAATCCCTACTTGGCAATGGATTGCTTGACAATGTTAGGACTTACGCACCGAGTTTGTCCCTTGAGGCTGGTTGTAAGGCAATACTGCTCGGATAAGACAAATCGATTGACATTTAAACCCTGTAGAGACGTTGCAGTGCAACGTCTCTACATGCCCAAAATTATGACGAAAAATCCTATACCTTACAGTATTGGACATTCATCTGTTAACAGCGACACTAATTCTGTTAACGACGATATTTAATTAGTTATTCAACAAGATCAAATCGGGATGACTGGATTCGAACCAGCGGCCCCTTCGTCCCGAACGAAGTGCGCTACCAAGCTGCGCTACATCCCGGCACTATAATGCCAATATAGATAATAGACTATCACAAGCTTGCCTAAATGACAATTAAAGAAAAAAGGTAGGACATTCTTCACCCTACTCTACGAGAAGCCGCTTGCACGTCTACATCCTTCTCGGCAGAAGCTTGCTAACATTAACTTTGATAACTATATTTAAGTGGTAAAAGTGGATTGTGACTGTAAAACCAGACTGGTTGCGGGTGAAAGCGCCTCAGCGGGAGCGCGTCGGAAATGTTAAAGAGATTTTACGGGATTTAGCCCTGAATACGGTTTGTGAGGAAGCGTCCTGTCCGAATATTGGTGAGTGCTTTAATGCTGGAACGGCGACTTTTTTAATTATGGGGCCTGCTTGTACACGTGCTTGTCCTTACTGTGATATTGATTTTGAGAAAAAACCCAAACCTCTAGACCCCACAGAACCCGCACGACTAGCAGAAGCAGTGCGGCGGATGAAACTCAACCACGTGGTTATTACTTCTGTGAATCGAGATGACTTGCCGGATGGAGGCGCATCACACTTTGTCCGTTGTATTGAAGCAATTCGCGCGATTTCACCTCACACTACGATTGAAGTATTAATTCCTGATTTGTGCGGTAATTGGGAAGCACTAGAGTTAATTCTTCAAGGCAAACCGGAAGTCCTCAACCATAATACAGAAACAGTTCCGCGTTTATATCGCCGTGTCCGTCCCCAAGGTAATTACGATCGCACCCTAGAATTACTCAAGCGAGCTTCCTACAGAAGAGCTGAGTCGCAAAGCGACACGCTTGCGCGAACGCTAACGCGTCAAATTGCTCCTGCAATTTACACCAAATCCGGAATTATGGTCGGACTCGGTGAAACAGACGAAGAAATTCGCCAAGTCATGCAAGATTTACGCAGCGTTGATTGTGATATCTTGACAATCGGGCAATACCTCCAACCCAGTCAAAAACACTTGCAAGTAAATACATTTATTCATCCAGATCAATTTGCTGCTTGGCAAGCATTCGGTGAAGAAATAGGCTTTTTACAAGTAGTTTCATCACCCTTGACAAGAAGCTCTTATCATGCTGAACAAGTCAGAGAATTGATGGAAAGATATCCACGTGGGGAGTGTGGGAAGAAAAGGGAGAATAACCAATGACCAATGACAAATGACAAATGACCAATGACAAAATCAGTAGTAATTCTAGGTGCGGGTGCTTGGGGTAGTGCTTTGGCTGTTTTGGTTAAAGCCAATGACTACAAAGTACACGTTTGGTCGCGTCGTAGTTTGCAAACTTTGGAGAAACTCGTAAAGGATGTAGATATTATTGTTTCTGCTGTTTCCATGAAAGGTGTCAGAGATGTGATTTCTCAACTTCAGTCTTTACCCCTTTCTCCAAAGATAATTTTTGTCACAGCTACGAAAGGTTTAGACCTGCAAACTACTTGTACACCGTCGCAAATTTGGCAAGAAGCTTTCCCCAACAATCCTGTAGTTGTTCTTTCTGGACCAAATTTATCTCAGGAAATTCAACAGGAATTACCAGCTGCAACGGTAGTTGCTAGCAGTGTTATCGGTGCTGCTGAGGTTGTACAGTTGGTATTTTCTTCAAACCGTTTCCGAGTTTATACAAATGCTGATCCTTTGGGAGTAGAACTAGGAGGAACACTAAAAAACGTCATGGCGATCGCTGCTGGTGTATGTGACGGTTTGGAATTGGGAACTAATGCTAAAGCTGCTTTACTCACCCGTGGTTTAACAGAAATGGTTCGCATCGGTGTTCACTGGGGTGCAAAACAGGAAACATTTTATGGATTATCTGGTTTAGGTGACTTACTGGCAACTGGTAACAGTCCTTTGAGTCGTAATTACCAAGTTGGTTATCAACTAGCTTGTGGTAAAACTCTTACAGAAATTCTTACCCACTTACAAGGGACTGCTGAAGGGATTAATACCACCAAAGTTTTGCTGGTGCGATCGCACCAGCAAAATATTTCCATACCTATTACCGAACAAGTGTATCGCTTACTCCAAGCCGACGTGACTCCCCGACAGGCGCTTGAAGAACTTATGTTACGCGATATCAAGCCGGAATATCACGATTGATTTGTTGGTGGTTGGTAGTTGGTGATTGCTTGGAATCCCAACTACCAACCACCAAATATGAATTACCAAAATTCCCTGACGAAAAAATATCAAATCTTCAGGAAAGTATCTGCATAGCTATGTAGATATGACTATGCCTGTAAAAAAATAAGTTTTTCACTGATAGATGTTTATACCTCGTTATAAAAGTCACCGTCAAGCTCGACTACAGTTGAAATTGTAACTAGAAGATTGGTGATTTATAGTCTGGCTTTGCCTTTGGATAGCTATTGGTTCATAGGCAAAGCCAGCCGAACAGCTGAATTACGGAGATGTAAGAATAAAAACCAGTATGGTTTTTTGGAAAAAAACCCAAATATTACTCAAAACCGTGTTAGTTCTTCGTAAATCACGGGAACAATAGCAACAGTTGATTAGATTTAGCTGACCGCAATCTATTGTTACCTGGAGCCATTGAGACGATCCTTATGCCAGCAACATCCTTTTACGCAGATGCAACCTACGAAACCCAACAACCTCCTCAGATGTTTGATCCAGATCTAACTATTGATGAAACTGAATTAGAGGTAGACGACCTCGAAGAGTTGGAGATGGCTTCTCAAGATTCCGCCAGTTCTGCTGTTAGTCCTAACCGTCGCAGTACAGACTTAGTACGTCTGTATCTTCAAGAAATTGGTAGAGTGAGACTTTTAGGGCGGGATGAAGAGGTTGCAGAAGCTCAGAAAGTGCAGCGCTACTTGCGGATGCGGATAGTTTTGTCTAATGCTGCCAAGCAAGGAGATGAAATACTTGTACCTTATCTTCGGATAATCGAAGTTCAAGAGCGTTTAGCATCGGAATTAGGACATCGTCCTTCTATAGAAAGGTGGGCGCGCGCTGCTGGTGTAGATGTTTTTGATCTCAAACAAATTTTAGGACAGGGGAAACGGCGCTGGGCTGAAATTGCCAAGTTGAATGTAGAAGAATTAGAGAAAATCCAAAGTGATGGACTCCAATCTAAAGAACACATGATCAAGGCCAACCTCCGCCTAGTTGTATCTGTTGCTAAAAAGTATCAAAATCGTGGTCTGGAATTGTTAGATTTAGTCCAAGAAGGAACTTTGGGTTTAGAGCGAGCTGTTGAAAAATTTGACCCAACCAAAGGTTATCGTTTCAGCACCTACGCCTATTGGTGGATTCGTCAGGGGATCACACGGGCGATCGCTACTTCTAGTCGAACAATTCGCCTCCCAGTTCACATCACAGAAAAGCTGAACAAAATCAAAAAAGCTCAACGTAAAATTGCTCAAGAAAAAGGTCGTACCCCAACTCTAGAAGACTTAGCCCAAGAGTTAGAAATGACACCAGCCCAAGTCCGGGAAGTGTTGTTAAGAGTTCCGCGCTCCGTCTCTCTAGAAACGAAAGTCGGTAAAGATAAAGACACAGAATTGGGTGAATTACTAGAAACCGACAGCGTGACGCCAGAGGATATGTTAATGCGAGAATCTTTACAAAGAGACTTGCACAATCTCTTGGCAGATTTAACCACCCGCGAACGAGACGTAATTTTAATGCGTTTTGGGCTAGCAGACGGTCATCCTTACTCGCTAGCAGAAATTGGACGTGCTCTTGAGTTATCACGGGAACGAGTACGCCAAATTGAATCCAAAGCACTACAAAAGCTGCGTCAACCCAAGCGACGTAACCTTATTCGCGACTATATGGAGTCTCTTAGTTAGTTATTGGGGAACAGGGAACAGGGAACAGGGAACAGGAAAGATAGATTCCCCCTTGTCTCCAATCCCCGATCCCCGATCCCCATTCCCATAGACTCTTACTAAGTTATGGCAAATCATTTGCAGTAATAGAACCGCAGCTAAAAAGTTTATTTCGTCAAGATATTTTCAAGACGGGGATTATAACAGAGTGTGTTACCTATTAATTTCTCATTGTTAGCTACATCACATTTAGTAAATGTTCTCAATAAGACATCATTGTTGCAAATTGCCCTCAAGTTTTGCTATATTCTCAGCTGAAAGGGTTTGTTGAGAAAAACTAGTATGACGGTCTATACAGCTTCTTCACTCAAGGCAGAACTAAATGATCGAGGCTGGCGTTTAACACCCCAGCGAGAAACAATTCTACACATTTTTCAGGATCTTCCGCAAGGTGAACATCTTAGTGCCGAGGATTTGTATCACAGGCTAGAAACCGATGGCGAAGGAATCAGCCTGTCAACAATTTACCGGACGCTCAAGTTGATGGCACGAATGGGGATTTTACGGGAATTGGAGTTAGGGGAGGGTCATAAACATTATGAATTGAATCAACCCTATCCTCACCATCACCATCACCTTATATGTGTCAGATGCAACACAACTATAGAGTTCAAAAATGACTCTATTTTAAAAATAGGTGCGAAAACTGCTCAAAGAGAAGGTTATCAACTGCTTGATTGCCAGTTAACAATCCATGCTATTTGTCCTAAGTGTCAACGAGCATTAATGCCTCTGTAACACTTGAGTAGGTTATTGGGTAAGGTGCTGACATCACAAACGAGAAATTATTTGAACAGTTTTCGACTGACTGTGAGTGGGGATAGGCAGGCTGTAAGTATTAATACTGACAACTGAGCGGAGCTAGTAAGTTCCGCTTCTCACGTCACTGAGACTAATGCCATAAAATTCTTGAGCTTGTTTGATAGCTCGTTTTGTTTCATCCCCCATCACACCATTAAGAGGCCCCTTGTAGAAACCACGCTCTTGAAGTCGTCTTTGTATTTCCAAAACGTTAAATTCGCTCTTGGATTTAGAAGTAGGGTTTAGCACACTGTACAACTTGGCTCGAGTCGTTGGCCCTGCAATTCCGCTTGCTTTGAGGTAATTATCAGCCTGGAAGCGCCGTACAGCATCAGCCGTGTAAGGGCCATAGTAGCCATTTGGATCTCCCTGTAAATATCCAGCTTTAATTAGTTGTGCTTGTAGAACTCTGACAACTTCACCGCGATCGCCTTGGGTAAGATTATCTCTATTTTTGGCTATTTTGGGTGTTTCCTCTCCATAACCAACACCAACTGGCGGCAATTTCCGCGTTGTTGCTGATCCTACGACCCCATCAACTTTTAAGTTATAAGCTTTTTGGAACCGCTTCACAGATTCTTCGGTAATTGGGCCAAATATACCCGTAGACTTCCCGTAATAATAACCTGCTACTCGTAACCGCTCTTGCAAGATTTTGACTGCTTTTCCTTCGTCACCTTTCTGTAATAGATTGGGATTACGGCGCTTGTTGGTTGTAGTGAGATTCACAGTACTGACTTGTTGAGTTTGGTAACTCACAGTACTGATTTTGGGAGTCAGATAATTCAAACTCCGGAGTTTTGAGATTTCGCTACTATTTGTAGTAGCTTTTTTAGTAGCTTTTGGCCATTTTTGTAATGTTTGTAAGGTTGTTGGCCCCGCAACACCGTTAACTTGAATACCAGCAGCTTTTTGAAAACGCCGAACGGCAGCCTCTGTATCAAAGTCGTATACTTGTGTAATGGGCGCTTGATAAAGACCTATATTTGTTAACTTTTGTTGCAAGGAACGAACAGAAGGCCCTTGATCACCTCTTTCCAATGCCAAGGCACTGCCAACACTACTGAGAACAGACAAGGTGAGAACAAGGGGTAGCATATGCTTCCAAGCCTTGCCAGAAAGACGTTTCCAATCTGGTAGTGCTGCGTTCTCCAACCAAGAACTTAAGGAAATTAGCTCATCAGTTGGTGATTCCTCGTAGGCAAAAGCTACGTGCAAATACGCAAGATTGTCCATAGATTTCCCTACACTACTTTTTACTTCAAATTAATTTTTGTTCTATAACAGCTTCTGCTTGATGAATTAAGTTTCTCAAATTTTCGAGTATCTGTAAATTTGCATCCTGCCAAAAACCACGTTTGTGTGCTTCCAAAAGTCTCTCAGCCATATCACGCAAGGCATACGGGTTTTTACTCTGGATAAATTCACTGACAGTAGGATCGAATAGGTACGCCTGGGCAATTCCCTCATACATATGATCTTCTACGCATTGGGCTGTAGCATCATAGGCAAATAAATAATCTACAGTCGCTGCCATTTCAAATGCACCTTTATAACCGTGGCGCATGACTCCTGCGATCCATTTCGGATTAACTACACGAGAACGATATACTCTAGCAATCTCTTCTTTGAGAGTGCGGATTCGTGGTTTGGCAGCAATCGAATTATCTCCGAAATAGGTTTGGGGATTTGTCCCTTGCATAGAACGTACTGCTGTGGTTAAACCTCCTTGAAATTGGTAATAATCATCAGAATCAAGTATGTCGTGTTCACGATTGTCTTGATTATGTAAGACAATCTGCATTTGTGATAGACGTTGCTCAAAAGCTTCGGGTGCCGAAATGCCACCTAAACTCCCTAATCCTTCTTGAGATTGGGGTGAACTAGTATAGGCGTAGCAACTCCAATTAATGTACGCACGCGCTAAATCTTGATCATTTGTCCAATTTTGTGATTCTATTAAACCTTGCAATCCAGCACCATAAGCACCTGGTTTAGAACCAAAAACCCGGTAACGCGATCGCACCTGCGCTTCTTCTAAACTCAAGCCTGCTTGCATCCAACAATCTGTTTCTTGGCGAACTTGTGCTGCGAGGGGGTTTAATGATGGAGGTTCATCCAACATTGCGATTGCTGATACTGCTTGGTCGAATAAATCGATCAGATTGGGAAAAGCATCCCGGAAAAATCCAGAAATTCTTAATGTTACATCCACACGTGGACGCCCTAACACTGACAACGGCAAAATTTCAAAATCTACAACCCGCCTTGCTGCACCATCCCAAACAGGTTGTACACCCAACAAAGCCAAAGCTTCAGCAATATCATCACCGCCAGTCCGCATCGTCGCTGTTCCCCACAGAGATAAACCTAGTGTTTTAGGATACTCCCCATGCTCTTGGGTATAGCATTCTATTAAAGTCTCGGCTGCCTTCCTACCTATATCCCAGGCTATTTCTGTAGGTAAAGCCCGAATATCAAAAGTGTAAAAATTATTTCCTGTTGGCAAAACCTCCGGACGCCCCCGCGTAGGCGCACCAGCAGGGCCGCTAGGAACATATCTACCATCAAGTCCCCGTAACAAGTGAGTAATTTCTTGGTGAGTTTTTTGTAAAGCAGGAAAAAGACGGGAGTGTATCCAGGTGAGGGCGCTGAAGTGGGGAATGGGGGGAGTAGGGGGAGTGGGGGAAGAGATTAAGTTTTCTACGAGAGTAGCGGCGTAGGTTTCTAGAACTTCGACAGCATCGCCAACAGTGCGACAGGAATGCTGAAATTTTTCTTGGAGAATTTGATGGCTTTGAGGTGATAGTTGAGTAGCGAAATCTGCTGTCAACGGATCGAAATCTAAGCCTAAATCTTCAGCTATGGCGCGAGTAAAGCCATTGTGATGACGATTAGGATGACGAGCGATCGCTATAATTAAATCTCGTAGTTGTCTTCCAGTTGGACACTGCCCAAAAATGTGTAAACCATCGCGAATTTGGGCTTCTTTTAATTCACACAGATAACCATCGATTTTGCCAATTAGTAATTGTTCTTTGTTATTAACCAATTTCAAATCAAGGTGAAGATTTTCTTTGAGAATTAATTCTTGAATGCGATCGCAAACTAGGCTTAAACGTCCTGGATCTAAACTCTCCGCCTCATAATACTCATCAATTAAATTTTCCAGTTGCTGCAAACCACCATATAATTCTGCACGAGTCAAAGGCGGCGTCAAGTGATCCACAATCACCGCTTGGGCGCGACGTTTCGCCTGGGAACCTTCACCAGGATCATTGACAATAAACGGATATAAATGAGGAAGCGCCCCCAAAGCCACCTCTGGGTAACAACTATTGGATAAAGCCAGACTCTTACCCGGTAGCCATTCCAAATTTCCATGTTTACCCACATGCACCACAGCATCCGCGCCAAAACATTCTCTCACCCAGTAATAAAAAGCCAAATAAGCATGAGTTGGTTCCAAATCTGGCGCGTGATAATTCAAACTAGGGTCAAGATCATAGCCCCGCGCTGGCTGAATACCTATGAAAATATTACCAAGTTGAATACCGGGGATTGGGAATTGGGGAGTGTGGGGAGTGTGGGGAGAAAAATTACTTCCTTGTCCCGCTTGTCCCGCTTGTCCCTCTTGTCTCTCTTGTCCCCCTTGTCTCCCTTGTCCCCCTTGTCCCCTCACTCCCCATCTATCGCCGATACCCTGCTGCACTTTTTGTGGCAAGGTAGCAAAATACTCTTGATACTCCTGTTCGGAAACACTTTGCTGGACGGGACGCAACTCTCTACCTTCTGGATCATTCGTTACCCCAGCAGTCAGAAGTTGGATTAATTGATCACCAGTAGCAGGAATATTCTCTACATCGTATCCTGCCAACTGTAAAGCTTGCAGAATTTCCACACCACTAGCAGGTGTATCTAATCCTACACCATTGGCAATGCGACCATCACGGGCGGGGTAATTAGCCAAAATCAGAGCAATACGCCTTTGTTGGGGCAATTTAGAACGCAGACGCACCCATTTTGCTGCTAAGTCAGCGACAAAATCAATGCGATCGCTCACTGGTTCATATACCATCACATCAGTTTCTAGCTGAGGATGGCGAGTTTGCACTGTTTTAAAAGATACAGCCCGACTAATAATGCGGCCATCTACTTCTGGTAATGCTACATTCATGGCGACATCACGGGGGGAAAGTCCTTGATACTGCGATCGCCACTGTTCTACACCACCACCGCTTAAAATTACTTGTAATACAGGCACATCCAATTTTTGCCACAGTTCTAGTTGGGGTGCTTCTGTTTCCAACCGCGCCAAAGAAAAACTTGTAGTATTTAGTAGTACAGATATTGGCTGTGAATCTTTGGGTTGAAAAATTTCGCTTAACTCTTCTTGTACATCGAGTTCACGCAGCGAAGAAACAAAAACTGGTATAGGTTCTAAATTCCGTTTTGCCAAAGCTTCGCACAAAGCATCAATGACTTTAGTATTTCCAGCCAGATAATGGGCGCGGTAGAAGAGGATGCCGATTTTGGGGATTGGGGGTAAGGGAGTGTGGGGAGTGTGGGAAGACAAGGGAGAATAATTCAACAAGTCTCTTACCCATACCCGTACTCTGTGAGAAGCCGCTTGCGCGTCTACGCGAAGCGTCTCCTCTGGAGAATCCCCAATCCCCAATTCCCGATCCCCTTCATACAACCCAACACGTGGCACAATCTGGGGTGGTGGTGGGTTAAAGGAAGTGGAAAGGCAATGATCAGCAATATATTTTAGGGCGTTAGCAATATTTTCTATACCACCTTCATTGAAATAGCGCCAGATTTGATTGACATTCCCCAAAGGCAGGGTAGAGTGAGACATAAGATCAGGATCAAGAGCATCATCGCCTGGCATTACAATTAGGGTTATACCATTGCTTTGTGCTATTTCCTGGACTACTTCTAAGCCGTAAGCCCAATAGGAACGTCCCCCTAGTAAGCGCAGAATAATTACCTGGGCTGGTTGCAAAACTTGCTCGGCATAAGTGTCAATGCTAATTTGATGCTGCAAGTTCAATAGGTTAGCAACTCTAAATTCAGGAAATTTTGTAGGTAACTTGGGGATTGCAGCTGCCAAAGTTTGAATGTCGGTGTCAGCGGCCGTCAGCAATACAAGTGGGGCTGGGGTTTGTTCTAAGAAGCTTACACCTTCTGATTGGGGGTTCCAACCTCCGGGAGTGGCATTAATTCGATGCATATTCCTGTCTGAGGATCTTAAACTGTTTATTAGAACGCGATCAAAAAATAATTAAACAACTGCATCTAGCTTCATTTTCACGAATTTTGGAACATGCTGATTTCCCCTGATTTGAGCTTTTCTCGCACCTTGCCTTTAGATATATTTAATCAGCTTGGCGAATTGTTAGAGCAAATGGCTCAAGCAGTAGAAGGTGAGTTTGTGGTTCTAACAGAAGCTGTGCTGAAGCGGATTACTATACCTGAAGAATGGCAGACGCAAAGATTTACAGTTGTCATTTCTAAGGGTTTTAGTGCTTTGATGGTGGGTTTTCCAGAGCAAAAAGGAGATTTTGGGGAACAGTTGGATGTCAAGTTTACATTTAGTTGTGAAGCGATCGCCTCTTTCCTGACAAGCATCAGAGATTTATTTGTACATAATTCTCCGCAACATCAAAAAATTGATTCTGTTTGTCAACTGCTTGCTCCTAATGATGTCAAACTCCAAAGTCAGTTTACGCTATTATTGTTAGATTTTTTCCTGCCACAGCTAAATCAGGAAGTAACACAATCACAAGCCTCAACAACTCCTGTTGCTTCTGTTTGTCAGCCAGTGGAAGATGCTCTTAACAAACAACTTGCTCAAGAGCGCCTGTTGAATCAGATTACTACTCGGACTCGCCAAAGTCTAGACTTGTCGGTAATTATGGTGACAGCAATTGAGCAAGTGCGAAAGTTTTTAGAATTAGATCGTCTAGTAATTTGCAAGCTAGTTTATCCACAAGTCGCACAGCTTTACAACGATCTTGAGAATGTAAATAATAATAATTTGCCTTCTGGGCTATTTTCTCCAGAAAATTCCTTAACCTATGTCCGCCAGTCAAAGCCTACACAAGTAAATTATCCATCATTGAATGGTAGAAATTTTGGTTTCGGAATTCCAAATTTTAGTGAGGAAAAAAATCACGCTTCAGATTTTTCATCTTCACTAAATTTAGGGCAATCTGCGAGTTGCGTCATTTATGAATCCCGGATTGACGAGACTATTCCTTCTGTATTGAACTATAGAGAAGAATACTGCTTTGTACCTAACTCTCCATGGTGGGAAAAGTATCGCCAGGGATTTACTGTCGCTGTCGATGATATCGAAAAAACTTATGCTTTAGAAGAGTGTTTATTAAATTTTTTAAGAAATATCAAAGTCCGCTCAAAGTTCATCGCTCCAATTGTATTTGAAGATCAACTTTGGGGGCTATTAATTGCTCATCAGTGCAATACACCACACAATTGGAATGAAAATGAAAAAAGTCTTTTAACTTCTGTTGCTGAACAATTAGCGATCGCAATTCATCAAGCTGAGTTAATGCGATCGCTTACTCAAGAAAAACAAACTCTAGAACAAAGAGTAGTTGAACGTACTGTAGCACTACATGACGCTTTAGTTGCTGCGGAGGCTGCTAGTCGCCTCCGCAGTGAATTTCTTGCTACCATTAGCCATGAATTACTGACTCCTTTGACCTACGTAATTGGTATGTCAGCAACTTTACTACGTTGGTCTTTTGGAGATTTAAATCAACGCCAACGGGAATATCTGCAAACTATCCACGATAGCGGTGAACATCTATTAGAAATGATTAATGACATTCTGGATTTATCCCAGATTGAAGCAGGTAAAGCTGTTTTAAATATTACAGAATTTTCTTTGGTCAAGGTATCAGAAAATATAGTTGCATCGTTATTGGAAAAAGCTACCAGCCAGCAAGTTAGCTTGAGACTAGAGTTACTTGTCGATCAAAAAGGCGATAATTTTACTGCTGATGTCAGAAGAGTAGAACAAATCTTATGGAATCTTTTAAGTAATGCGATCAAATTTACGCCTGAAGGTGGAAATGTAACTTTACGCCTGTGGATGGAATATGACACGGCTGTATTTCAAGTGGAAGATACTGGTATCGGTATTCCTCAAGAACAGTTACCACTGCTGTTTGAAAAATTTCATCAACTAGATACCCCCTACCGTCGCCGTTACGAAGGTACGGGACTCGGTTTGGCATTAACCAAACAACTTGTAGAACTACATCGGGGTCGAATTGAAGTAGAATCTAGCGTCGGTGTTGGTTCAATTTTTACAGTTTGGATACCAGTTCAACCAGAGTCGGTCATGAGATTTTAGATTTTAGATTACTCTTTCTTGAAGCCGCGATCGTATCTATGGATTTTGGATAGGGAGCATCCCAAATGTTTAAAATCTGCTTTTGGTGCAGACATGCTTGGAATCTGTTTCGTTACACTCCTAAGACTAACCATTTTTTTCCCTTGCCCTCATATCCAGCAAGTTTGCCTTGTTGAATATCAACAAGGGGGATTGATTATTTAGTCAAAGCCTATACGAAAGAATTATAAATCTATAAACTACAAATTAAAGCTCAACGGGAGCCTTGGATACAGAAAACTCGTTGGCTAATGCAGTAGGCACTAAAGTCCAACCTGCTTTTAAAAGTTTCTGATAAGTTGCCCAACCTCTAGAACCGCCAGGGATTTTATAATCTGGTACTACATATTGAGGGAAAGCTGTGTAAGGACGCCATGGTTGATGAGGTGCAGTTTGCAAATGCAAAATTTTAATCTCATTCTCACCAGAGGTAGATAGCCAGCACATTCTTTGCTGCATAGTAAACTCCTTTGTATTTTTATCTTTAGATGCATAATGACAGACTTTTGTCAAGCCTAACATCAACCCATTGGGGTAGTTTTTTGGCTAGTTTTCCAGATGCGTATACTCATACAATTCTTTCTTGAGTCTGAGTAGAAATTACGCACCTTCATGAATATCAGATAGCAATAAACAACACTTGTGTTCCACTAATGTTAAGTGCTGTAAAACAAAACTGGTGTATCGACAAATACGGTTTTTTGTTTCTCAAAGTTTTTTAAGTGAACTCACGTAGCTGTACTATTATTTTTTAACCAGATTCACCAATTTTATTTACAGTAATTGGGAATCTGTGCTTTTGCGTCTAAATGATTTAACATGAACTGCTAACGCCACAATATCTGGTTAGCGTTCTAGTTTTTTCAAAGCAACAATAATATTCAAATTAACACTAAATATAGGAATCTGGTTTGATTTATGAATTTATGAGTAAACAGAGAAAATAAGGAACGGGGTACGGGGTACGGGGTACGGGGAATAGAAAGTGTACTGAGTAGGGAAAGGAAACTATTAACAGGGAACATTAACTGTACTGAAGAACCGAATTTATATTAGCGACGGTTCTGTGCGTTAGCCTAAATGACTTATTCAAAGGCAGAGACATAAAACTTGTCACCAACAATATCACGAATTTCCGCTACTAACTGATAGTAAGTAGAATCTGACAAAGCTGGTTTTGCATCTTGTATATGAATTGTTTCATCCAAATCAATCCATGACTTACAACCACCATACTCAGGTAGATAAGGGATTTCTCGAACTTGCGATAGATTGTATGTCCGCAATAGCAAAATAAATAATGGCTGACGCGCTTTCCACTTCAGGCGATCGCTAATAAAATGCTCGTTCCAAATATGAAAGGGAAGCAAAGCATTGACTATTGATTCATCGCAAACTGGAAAAATATCGGTAATTTTTGCCCAGCTACCGATGCGTATTGTCTCTGGATGCCAACCAGGTGTTACGGGATAAACAAGGTTAGCATACTCAGGCTTCAGTAGAAAAGGTTGTTGATGTTCGTAAGTTGGGTAAAGCAAAATCTCGTCATGGACTACTTGAAAGCGTCCATTACGTTCGTGAATACCGCCTTTGCGAAGCAGCATGATTGTTTTCCCTGCTTCTAAAGCATTGACGGTAATTGCCCATTCTTTGAGTGCGTGAAAAGTTGTAGTCACCATAAACATCTACTTTAACTCTGATTTTATTTGACGCCAAGATCAATACACTATCTCACTCTCTGTGGAAATGAATTTTAGAAATATTTATATGAATGAACAAAAGACATAGCTGCGACTTGCACATTCCCATTCTTCCCATACTCAGCTACTTTACCTTGAATCGGAGGATACAAGTTTTTATTTATTAGATATATGCAACATTAAATCTGTTTTTTTGATCACAGCATAATGTAATCTGACACTAACCTTGAGGCAGACGATAAACCAATAAATACAGATAAATATTAATAATAAACTTCCACATCTAGTAAATACTTCTGGCTGACATAATTACTTCCATATCAGGGAATTCCAAATAAGAAATATTGGCGTTGCAGGGAAGATATAAGGGAGACAAAAAAAGAAATTGTATTAGATGCATGAATTGAATATTTTTTTGGATTTCCCCAAATATTGTAATGATTTGTTCAAAAATCCGCAAACTTATTTGCAACTAATATCTTTTAGCTGGAACAAAAAAATGAGCGTAAACAACAATAAAAGTTTGTGTTCAAAGCTTGCTAGTGTTGTTGTGATTGCTAGTACCAGTGTTGTGCTAAATATTTTCACAGAAGTTCCATCTCTTAGCACACCATACTCTCATAGTGAAGCAAAAACTTCAGCAAATTCTATAGAGCAGCCTATTAACTTAAAGATTGTTATTAGCCGACGCCAAGTAATCCTCTATCGAGGTAAAATTCAAATCAAGTCTTATCCTATTGCAGTTGGTCGTCCAGGTTGGGAAACTCCAATTGGTCATTTTCAAGTACTCAAGATGACAAAAAATCCAGCTTGGATGCATCCTTTTACAGGCGAATCTATCCCAGGAGGAAGTCCAAAAAATCCTCTTGGTCGTTACTGGATTGGATTTTGGACAAATGGTACAAATTGGATTGGTTTTCATGGGACTCCTGATGCTGAATCAGTTGGGAAAGCAGCTTCTCATGGTTGTATTCGTATGTATAACAAGGATGTTCAAGAATTATTTGATCAGGTAAGTATAGGAACACCAATAACTGTAGTGCCATAGGTTGAACAGGCAGAAAAATAAATATATTTTGAGACAAAAACATGATTATTGCTGATTTAAAATTTGACGAATTAGTAGAATTAACCAACGCTATAATGGGTGGTTCATCATTTTATAGTTACACTAGTTTCAATCCAAATGATACGTCTGGATTAGAAAAAGCTGATGAAAAACTACTGGAGATATCACCTTCTATAAAAACTTTACAAGACTCTATCATGGAAAACATTTAACAACTAGTTTTGCAGGAGAAATAAGAGTTATCATAGTTTCTGATAAAGATGGTGTATCCAATTCTATAAGTCACATTTTTAATTTAGGCATCATCTGTAACAAGTATTAGAAAATTATTTGATTTTTAGTAATTGGGATTTAAATCATCTAATCTTTTTGCTAATCCCTTGTTTTATAAAAAACAAGGGATTAATTTTTAATTACTTTCAATTACATATTTAATAGCTTCAGTAGAATATTTATTACAACAAAATTAAATATAGGCATAACAAAGCTTTGCTATGCCTATACTCAATCGCCTATCCGATTACAAAAAAATTGTGTCACTTTTAGGTACTGATTAAATTACTTACATTACCGACAATATACTTCCAAAATACTCTGCACCACCCTTAGTATTGTTTGATGTACTAGTTATAACTTTGCTATTTTCAGTTTTCTTTGCTGAAATTTTATGCTTGATTCCGAATTTATCTGTTGTCTCCTTTTCCAAAGAATATTCTCCTGGATGCTTATCAAACTCAGCTAAATCGTCTCCAAAAATATTTGAAATGCCTTTAAAAAGCTGATTTGGAAATAAACCACCCTGAACTTTCAGATCATTATAAACCTCAATTTCACAAAAACTTAGGTCATCAATTTTTAATCCACTCATAATTTCATCCTTGTTTGCAAGATAATGTACTTCACTGAAAATATCACGAGTTCCCCAACCAGTGGACTTGATGTCCCATGTCAAAAGAGCGGGGTTGCTGACTCCACACCTACTGATAACTTGCACTATTCTCAGCAAGAACCAAAGACTATTATTCTCTTTACCAGGTTGAACCTGGTAACAAGGGTTTGGAGATTTCGCATCCTAATACTACATAAGTGTGCTAGTAATCAGTCCTTGTAACTATTATAGTGTTTGTAATACTTATATTTGCCTTTATCTCTGTATTTGCCTTTTTTGTGGTAACCACCAATAATTTGATTAGATTCAACAGATTCGATGTGCTGTAGGTCAGAAATAATCATGAGTTTCTCCTGGGAATTAATTAATGGTAATTGCTGTGATTTCAAGGATGTCTGAAAAGTACTGGGTTGCGATTTATCATCACTAATGGTGATTAATGGAAGTTTGACTAATCAGACATCCTGTGAATAACCAATTTATTTTTTATTGGTTACATTTTTCATGACTTAATAGCCCCAACCATCGCTATTGGCCGCAGCAATAGCAACAGCAACAGCAGTAGCATTGTCACCACCATATCCGTCATACTTCTTGCCATATCCGCCATAGTAGCGATGACCACAACCACCAACGACTTGATTAGATTCAACAGATTCGATGTGATTCAGATCAGAAATAATCATGAGTTTCTCCTGGGAATTAATTAATGGTAATTGCTGTGATTTCAAGGATATCTGAAAAGTACTGGATTGCGATTTATCATCACCAATGGTGATTAATGAAAGTTTGACTAATCAGACATCCTCTGAGTAACCAACTTATTTTTTATTGGTTACATTATTCAAAACTTAGTAGCCCCAACCATCGCTATTGGCCGCAGCAATAGCAACAGCAACAGCAGTAGCATTGTCACCACCATATCCGTCATACTTCTTGCCATATCCGCCATAGTAGCGATGACCACAACCACCAACGACTTGATTAGATTCAACAGATTCGATGTGATTCAGATCAGAAATAATCATGAGTTTCTCCTGGGAATTAATTAATGGTAATTGCTGTGATTTCAAGGATATCTGAAAAGTACTGATCTACGATTTAGCATCACCGATAGTGATTAATTAAACTTTGAATAATCAGATATCCTACGAGTAACCAACTTATTTTTTATTGGTTACATTATTCAAAATTTAGTAGCCCCAACCACCACTTTTAGCCGCAGCAATAGCAACAGCAACAGCAGTAGCGCTGTCGTCGTCACACTTGTCATACTTCTTGTAACAACAGCAGCCCCCACCAATTACTTGACTAGATTCAACAGATTCAATTTGATTCAGATCAGAAATAATCATAGATTTCACCTGAGAATTGATTAATTCTTTCTTGCTTTTAGTTTAGCAACCAATCTAATTTGTATTGCTAACTATTTTTAATTTATCTCATCGCCATAAAAATACAAGAGTTATTTGAATATTTTTTTATTTAAAAAACTAATATATGATCTACAGGCTTGCCATATCAATATATTATTTCTATGCAAAGAAACAAGCATTGTTGTATGCAATTTTAGACAATAAAAGTATTTTTATTGTCTCTATCAAACTTTTAGATTTATTTTGAAGAAATGTTAATTTTTATTTTTCATATATATTTATTTGAAACATGTTTATTTGCAAAAAAAAACGACCCAACTTCACCATGCAAGAGTGTTTGTGAAACAATTAATTTACTTCTTTGAAAAAAGAATCAGTTATTTTCTAATTTGATTAAATGATGTTAAGTTGATTGATAGTTGTATCTAATTCAATCACTATTTCCATGCTTTCGATTTGTTGTTTTAACCAATCAGAGAACAATTCAAAAATTATTTGTTTATATAATTGGTCATTTAATTTGGGTTGAATTATTTCCTCAACCCAAATTAAATATACTCCTTTAGGAGTTGTAATTGGTTTGATAATTTGAGGTGGAGTTGCCGCAAACACGGCAGCTGCAATTTCTGGGCGAAATTCTTTGCGGCGTCGAATTCCTTGATATCCACCAGCACGACGTAATTCTGGTACTTGGATATATTGACGGGCGATTTCTGAAAAACTGGTTTCACCTTCTTCTAGTTCATAAAACAATTCCAAAGCTAAATCTCTATCTTCAAGGATGATTTCGTAGGTAACAGCAGCTAGATACTCAAGTTGATTTTGGTAAAAGAACTTTTCGACATGATCTGCAAATAAATAATCTGCCAATTTATTAGAGAGGACTTGATTGTAGATTAATTCTTCAAACTCATCTAAAGATAGATGATGTTTTTTGAGCCATTCCCAAGTATCTTTTGCTTTGATGAGTTTCTTCTCTAGGCGCAGCTTGTCTCCTTCTTCTTGAAGTTCTGCTTTCTCGATTTGAATACCAGCTTCTTTAGCTGCTTCAGCAATGATTTTTTCAGATGCGATCGCCTCCACAACTATAGGAATGTGGCAAGAAAGTTTGATGTTGCGAATGATGTCTGAAGAAGTCACAGTGAGATTTTTAGCCATGATGCAATCCCTTGTGAGTAATCTGATTTTTTGGAAAGACCAGCAACTAATTGCTAAAGCTTCAAGCCATCTTTTTGCAGTCGCTGGAATGGATCTAAGACAAAGTCAATCACCCGTCGTTGACGAATAACAACTTCTGCGGTTGCTGTCTGACCAGGATTCAACGGAATACGTTGGTTGCCATTTTGGAGATATTGCTGATCTAAAGCGATGTCTAAATCAAAGCTTTCTAGTTTTCCTTGGGGTGTTTGACTAACTTTCGAGTCGGGAGATATCCAAGTAACTTTGCCTTGGGCAATACCATACTGTTGGAAAGGATAGGCATCTAACTTGATTTTGACTGGCATTCCTACTTTCAAGAAGCCACTTTGTTGACTAGGCATCTGAGCTTTCAGGATGAAAGGCGTATTTTTAGGCGCAATTTGGGCTACTCTTTGACCAAGTTGTACTACTGCTCCTGGCTTTGTGACTGGCAACTCAAAAACTACACCATTAACAGGCGATCGCACTATTCGTTGCTGTAACTGAAGCTTTAAAGATGCCATTTGGCTTTTGATTTGAGCAATTTGAGATTCTAAGCTAGTGATTTGTGTTTGCAAGTCTTTGAATTGTTGCTGATTTTTGAGAATCGCCAATTTACCAGCTTGTAATAAGCTTTGATAATTGCTTTGCTCCCCTTGTAATTGCAGTTTTGCTTTCTCTATATCAGACTCCAACTGATTGACTGTTGCTTGATAACGGCTCTGTTCCCCCGCCAAGCGCAATTGAGCTTGTTTAACATCAGATTGAGCCTTTTCATACATTTGCTTGCTTTGCTGTTGCTCTTTTTTGAGTTGGTCAATTTGAGTTATGGATACCGCACCATCCTGTAACAATTTACTAAAGCGATGAACTATTCTGGAATCTAGCTTCAAACGTTCTTCAGCCGATTTCAGGTCATTATGACTCGTAGAAATTTGTTCCTGTGCTTGGTTGAGTGATGACTGTTTTTCTAACTTTTGTAAGTTGTAGGTACTCTGTTTGGCATCCAGTTCCTGTTTTGCTTGGTTGACTTGGGATATTTTTTCTAATGCTTGAGATTTGTTTTGTTGCTCCTGAACTCCAAGCGTCAACTGGAGTTGGTTTTTGAGTAGATCAAACTGCGATCGCTGATTGAGCAATCCAGTCAGTTTTTCTTGAGCTTGTTGGAGTTCCGTTTGCAAGATATCAGATTCAAGTTCCAGCAGAACTTGCCCAGCTTGAACAGTGTCACCTTCCTTAACTTGGACAGCCTTCACACTCCCGCTTGACAGTGCATCTAGTTTCTGGGTTGAACCTTTAGGTTCTATACGTCCTCTGGCGTTACCAGTCTCATCTACCTTGGTAAGCACTGACCAAGGTAAGGCAAGAACTGTAAAACCTATAAGTGCATAAAGAACACTACGAGTCCAAACTCTCGGTAAGGCATCTAGTAACTCTTCAGTGGCATAATGCCAATCTTTGATATGTTCCTTTGGCTGAGTAAATTCCTGAGTCTGTGGGTAGCTTTGTTTATTATCTGGTTCGTTGACCAGTGCAGATGAAGAGTTCGCATGTGGATATGGCATAGTTCCTTGCTCATGGATAAGGTAAGGGGAACACGAGAGACACGGAGGACACGGGAGACAAGGAGGACACGGGGGACAAGGAAGACAATGGAGAAAAAAGAAAACTAACTATTGACTTGTCAATGAGCAACAACCAATAATTAACCTGTTTGAGATAACTGTTGTTGATTTAGGTAATAGTAGTGACCTTTTTTGGCGATGAGTTTGTCATGGGTTCCGCTTTCTACCAATAAGCCACGATCTAGAACCAGAATTAAGTCAGCGTTACGGACAGTAGAAAGACGATGGGCAATGATCACACTTGTGCGTTCTTTGAGAATGGTTTTGAGATTATTTTGAATAATGCGTTCTGATTCAGCATCTAGATGACTGGTGGCTTCATCCAAAAGCAACAAGCGGGGATTTCCTAGTAAAGCACGAGCGATCGCTAGACGTTGGCGTTGTCCACCGGAGAGCATTCCACCACCTTCACCGATTTGGGTTTCATAACCTAGTGGTAGTTGCTGGATAAATTCATCTGCTCCCGCCATTTGTGCTGCTTGGATGATTTGTTCCAAAGAAGCATCTGGATGAGCTATGGCAATATTTTCGCGAATAGTACCACCAAAAAGGAAGGAATCTTGGTCTACTACACCAACTTGAGAACGGAGCGATCGCAGGGAAATATTATTGACATCTTGACCATCAATGAATACTTTGCCATCACTCGGTGGATATAAACCCAAAATCAATTTGCTGAGTGTGGTTTTCCCAGAACCACTACGTCCAACCACAGCGATCATTTGCTCTGGTTGAATTTCAAAGTTGATATTTTCTAAGACGTTGGTATCACTTTCTGGGTGGTAGCGAAAGGTAACATTTTGAAAATTAATATGACCACGAAGACTACCCAAAGATTGACGGGGTTTATGTTGTAAATCTTCTTCTGGTTCTGCCTCTAGAACATCATTGATACGTTCGGTGGAAATAACAATTTCCTGTAATTGATTCCATAGCAGTGACAGCCTTTGAAAAGGACTGATCACATAACCTACTAGCATGTTGAAAGCAACCAACTGCCCAATCGTTAGTTCTTGATTAATAACTAACGATGCTCCATACCAGAGTAAGGAGGTATTCACGAAGGTTTCAATTACACCAGTAATGACAGTGAGGCGGTTGCTGATGATCTGAGCATTAAAGGCTTTTTTAATCAATTTATTCAGTAGCTCTTCCCAACGCCAGCGCACTGTCTGTTCTATAGACAATGAACGAACAGTGCGAATCCCTGTCAAGGACTCGATTAGATAGCTATTTTCTTCTGCCCCAGCATTAAAAATCTCTCTGGAAATGCGGCGTAAAATACTAGTGCTAGCCAGCGCCAAGATAAAAAATGGCGGTACAGTGAACAATACAAACAATGCCATGCGCCAGCTATACCAGAACATCATGCCTAGATAAATTACCAATGTCAGCAAATCCAGCAAGATAGACAATGTCTGTCCAGTCAAGAAGCGTTGAATTTTTTCATTTTCTTGGACGCGGGAGACTATGTCCCCAACATAACGAGACTCAAAATACGAGAGAGGTAAACTGAAAGTATGTTTGATAAATCCTACTAGTAAGGCAACACTAACGCGGTTGGCAGTGTGATCCAGCAAATATTGCCGCACTCCATTCATGATCACTCGGAACAAACCAAAAATGATCATCCCTAAAGCAATAGCATTTAAGGTGGTAAAACTGCGTTGTACTAACACCCGGTCTAATAGTAACTGGGTGAAAACTGGTGTTACTAATCCAAATAACTGAATTAAGACTGAGGCAAAGAATATTTCTAGCAGTACCTTATGGTGAGGTTTGACTAAGTCAAAAAACTTCCAAAGGCTAGCAGTGTTATTTTTGGCATCTTTAAGTAGAACTGTGGGTTGTAGCAACAATGCATAACCAGTCCAACCCGTTTCAAATTCCTTGGGGGTGAGAGTGCGTTGACCGATCGCAGGATCACCCACAACCACATGCTTTTTCGTTATTTCATAGACAACGATAAAGTGCTTACCTTCCCAATGAATAATTCCAGGTAAAGCTTGTTCTGCCAATTTATCAAAACTGGCTTTCACAGGCCGGGTAACAAAACCAAGGCTTTCAGCAGTTGCAGCAATAGCGCGTAAAGATGCCCCACTACGGCTGACGTTGGTCATATCCCGCAGACGATTAACACTAAAGTGCTTACCCCAATAGCTACCAATCATTACCAAGCAAGCAGCACCACAGTCAGAAGCACTTTGTTGAGCATAAAAGGGATAGCGACAGGTAAGGCGTCCCCACCAATGCCCGATTTGCACCTTCGGACTGGGAAAATAAGGGCGTAGTTTTGTTCGCTCTGGTTTTAGTTGTTTTAGCTGTTTTGGTTGTTTTGTAGATGTTTCTGGTACGGGAAAAGGAATAATTTTTCTGTAACGTTCAGGTTTGTTGACTGGTGGTGTTTCCTTCTCGTCAATGACAATTTGTGTTGAATCAAAACCATCAATATTCCCTAGTTGTGGCCAGTATTGCAATGCTGTTTGCCACTGAGAACGTTTGAGACTGTAGATAATTGTAGGTGCAGCTACCTGCCAGTGAGTTTGCGTCTTTGGAACACAAATATCTCCCTGAGTTAGTCTTTGACCATCAGTATGAAGCAGTTTTCCTCGATAGAGTAGCCATAGTTGCTTATCTTGGTATAGTTCGATAGGTAGAGAACCAATTTCCAGACTGCGCCGTTCACATAGAGATAAAACTTTGAACATTTCTGGCACAGATATCTGATGCTGTGATGAGTTTTGGCTATAACCAAGCAACAGATCCCAAATTTCTGCTTTTTGATAAAGGCGATCGCGGATTTGAGCAGAGTTATGCATCAATCTCTGCATTTCCTCATCTTTGAGATAGCAAAGTTTTAAGCGATGGGAAGCTCTAGCTGCATATGGCTGGAATTGTGCTGTGGGAAATAGAGTGATTTCACCAAATGTTCCTCCTTTTGTCAGAGTAGCAATCAAGTTATCACAACTATCTAGCAGTCTAACTTTGCCTGCAATGACAATATAAATTCCTGCTTGAGTTTCTGTGGCTTGCCAAAACTGCTGTGTCGGTGGTGGTTCTATAATTTCCACTGCCGCCAAATAGTCGTCTAACTCCTTTTTTGAGAGCGTCTCACCGAAAGTTACAGTGAGTTGTTGAGTCACTAGTTCTTGCTCAGAAAACACAGATAACACCCGCTCACCTCCAGGAATCAAATACACGAATCCGCCGCAGCTGTTTTTAAAATTATTTTTGTTAAATCTTCATCGCTACACAAAAGAGTTAGCTCAGATTTTGCACTTAGTAGTCCGCCACATCCAATGTGTGGTGGACTAATAGCGCTGGCGTGTGGCTTCTTGTCGCTTGATACAAGATATCAGCTTACTTTCTACGGTAATTTTCTACAGTAATGCAAAGCTTGAATTAAATTTGAATCAAGCCGAAATAATGTCTTTCAGTTGGAGTTTTCAGATCATTTATCATTAGCCATTTGGAAATGAATATTCTATGAATGACAAATGATTTATGACAGCAACAAGCAATATTGATAATGATGCTTCTGCATTGAGGTTTACTCAATTATCATAAGAGTCTATCTCTTGTGTAGAAGTAAAGGCTATCTAAGCGCTATCAGTAGGTAGAAAGATAATTCCCCTTATGTTTTGGTCAACAAATTGATTATTATTTTAATAATCATAAGACCATTGCAATCCCTATTTTTGTGTTTTAATACTTTCCTAGTAATCTATCAAAAGACTGAATTGGCTCATAAATAATCCTTTTTAGTAAAACCGAACACACAAAGTTTATAAAAATTTAATTTTGTCCAAGAGTATGAGTTTTTCAAGCTATACAGTATTTGCTATCTTTAATTATTCTGTATATATCTCAAAAGCTTTTCAATATATTTTACTTAGTTTTACAATATTTGCTTACTGTTTCATGATTCCTTTATCAACTCTTTAAGAATAATTGTTGTGTATGACTATCAATTTAATTAATTGAAAAAGAGACAATAAAACATATTAGAGCTTAAAAATAAAACTCTTAGCGAGTAAAGCTTACCTGATTATTAATTTTAAAGATTTTCTCCCTTTTTTTGTCCATTTAATTATCTCCAAGCCTCATAAGTTTTCGATATGACGTCTTTTTGTGTGATAAAACCCATTAAATATCGGTGTTTATATGGCTAAGAATTAAAATTATTGTATTCAAAAAATATAACGTGTTAAAAATATATTTTTGTATCTATTTTATATCTGGTTTGTATCTCTAATGCATCTCTAATGTATCTATATAAATTCCATCAGAATTTAACAAATACTGCACTTCACTATTCAGCCATTGTTGAAACATATTCTGGAGAATTTCTTCATGCCTTTGAGGTGTTAATTCTGCTATAATAAATTGTTCGACCATAAGAAGATGGTAGCCTTGTTCACTTTTTAATGGACCAATTAATTGTTTGGGAGGAGTACTAAATACAAGCTCACCTATATTTGCTTGGATAGCCCAACGATAAATTGTCCCTTCATAACCACATTTATGTCTACGGTTATCATCAATGTCATAAATGTGAGCCGCATCATATAAACTAATTTCGCCCTCTTCAATTTGATAATAAAGTTCTTGAGCAAGTTTTTCGGACGTCACTATCATTTGATAAAGAATGACTTGCTCAAATTCTTGTCGATTTTGGTTAAAAAACTTTTTTACCTCTTTATCAAAGAGTGTTTGTGCTACTTTTAGTGCTAGCAGTTGATTGCGAATTCCAACCTCCCAATCATAGGGACTAACAAATTGCTCTGCTAACCAGGTCAATGTATCAACAGCTTTTTCTAAACGCTGTTCACGACGTTGACGATCTGCCTCAATTTCAATTTCTTCTGTAGTAACAATTATGCCCCTCTCTTGGGCTGCATTGTCTATAATTCTTTGATATAAGATTTTTTGACATACTTGCCTCAAAGTCATTTCACTTTTGAGGTAGTTGATAATTTCCTCAGAATTTATACCTTTTTGAGAAATGTCTTTCATAGTATTGTATATAAGGCACAATGTAAATCACCCACACTGACCCGAAACGGTTATAGTGTGGGCTTTTAGTTGCCCTGAAGAATCTATGCTGAGATTACACTAACAATTGTAAAGCTTTCGCCGTGAGCGTCACTCGAACGGGTTTGACACTCCCCACGGCTAGAAGCCGGGGGATTCTTGCTTCGCGGGGTAGAAAATGAATTTACCCACCCTTCGGGAAGGCTTCCGCCTACAGCAAGCATCTTGACCGTATGCCCTACGGCTGCAAGTCCACGTATTGCGACTACTTGAGCGGCTGCAACATCTCTAGACAATTTTGCTATCAAAGGAAACCACAAGCAGCGAGTGTATTTTAGTAAGCTAAATTTTCTAAAGTTTCTCGTAAATAGCGCTGTATCTGTTGTTCAAGGCTGAGTTTTTGGAATTGAATATCGCGTTCCAACAACCAGCGCTGGAAACCAGAACTAGCTGCGATCGCACTCTTTAAATGATTCCAAATTTGAGTTTCATCAGAAAAATGGCGATCGCTAGAAGTTTGAATTGGTGACATAGGTTTTTTGTCCTTAGTTTTAGCTTAATTAATAGACTTATCCACACATCCTTGATTTTTGTACACCTATGTTGAAAATAGGGATAAACAGAACCAATGTTATATCTAAATTGACTACACCCCGCAATTGTGAAACCTTGCCAAACATATTATTAAAGCTAATACTTCTATGGCATTAAATTCTGTTTCATTTGTGACTAAAAGCGATGCGATGCTTACGGTAATTTGCTGAAGAAAATTATTTTGATTAAAACAACTAAACCTCGTCCAAGTTGAGAACTGGAGTTTTTCAAAAGGGAACGGGGACTGGGGATTGGAAACTCTTAACAGGGAACAGTTTAGGATTTGGGAGTAAAACCTAATTAAGAAAAAACTATGGGTTTCAAGTCAGACGCATTTTAAATAGCCTTTCATAAGTCTTAACGTTTTACAATATAAAGCTACAGACTTAGAAAATTTACTAATATGAGAGTAAATATTAATATAATTCTGGCTTGCCGAAAGCTCATCAAGCCAGAGAGAGATTTGCTAGATATGGGTTGACATGGAGAGTTTGTAAAAAACTTTCCATGTCCGGTGTTTAGCCTAGATACGAAGTGTCTACTTCCTCTCTTGCTAGCCACAGTTTTATCTCGCCGCAGCCGAGAGGGTACGACGCTTAGTCACCATCTGGTAGGCTTCAATAATGTCGCCTTCCGCCCAGTCACTATATTTATCAACGCCGACACCGCACTCAAACCCTGGGTTGACCTCGCGAGTATCTTCTTTCATACGCTTGAGCGAATCCAGAATGCCTTCGTAGACAACTTTACTACCACGACGTACTCGCAGCTTGCAGTTGCGAAGTAGTTTGCCAGATTGAACATAACAACCAGCAACAGCTCCGCGACCAACAGGGAAGACAGCACGTACTTCTGCTTGACCCAGGGGTTCTTCCACTAACTCTGGCTCTAATAGACCTTCCAAAGCACCTTGGATGTCTTCTAGGAGTTTGTAGATGATGTTGTATTCTCGTACATCTACGCCAGCTTCATCAGCAGCTTGTCTAGCACCACTTGCGTAGGTGGTGTTGAAGCCAATGATCACGGCTCCACTCGCAGCAGCTAGGTCAATGTCTGTCTGGGTAATTTCTCCCGCAGAAGCTAACAGCAAGCGGATTTGGACTTCGTTTTGTGGAATTTGCCTGAGCGATCCCACAATTGCTTCGACTGAGCCTTGGACGTCTCCCTTGAGGATCAAGTTGAGTTCTTTCAACTCGCCTTCTTGAGCCTGAGCAGAAATCGCAGCCAGGGTGACGCGACCTTGCATGAGACGGGATTGACGCTGTTTCTCGGCGCGATCGCTCGCTAGTGATCGTGCTTCTTTTTCAATGTGGAAGACCTCAAACTCATCTCCTGCTGCTGGCACATCACTTAAACCAAGTACCTCAACAGCAAAAGAAGGAGTAGCGGCTTCAACCTTTCTACCTCGATCATCGATCATTGCTCGGACTTTACCAAATACCGAGCCAGCCACGAGGATATCGCCTACTCGCAATGTACCATTCTGTACGAGCAGAGTTGCAACAGCACCTTTGGCTTTGTCTAAGTGAGCTTCAATTACGGTTCCCTTCGCAGAACGATCTGGGTTAGCAGACAGTTCTTCTACTTCTGCGACCAACAGGATCATCTCAAGTAGGGTATCGAGATTTTCACCTTTGATTGCACTCACAGGAACCATAATTGTGTCGCCGCCCCATTCCTCTGAAGTCAGACCATAATTAGTTAACTCTTGCTTAACTCGGTCTGGTTGAGCGCCTTCTTTGTCGATTTTATTAATTGCCACAACAATAGGCACTTCTGCGGCTTTGGCGTGGCTAATGGCTTCAATCGTTTGGGGACGGACACCATCATCAGCTGCCACAACTAAAATGGCAATGTCTGTAACTCTTGCTCCTCGCGCCCGCATGGCTGTAAAGGCTTCGTGACCAGGTGTATCTAAAAATACTACTTGCTGGACTTTGCCGCCATGTTCTACGTCTACGTGGTAAGCACCGATGTGTTGCGTAATACCACCCGCTTCTCCAGATGCTACCTTGGTATTGCGAATTGAATCGAGCAAGGTGGTTTTACCGTGGTCTACGTGACCCATGATTGTCACTACTGGTGGGCGTCGGTGCAGGTTTTCCAAATCTGCCACGTCGATCATTTCTGTGACTTTACGGGCTTCGGCTTCTGGTTCTTGGGTTTCGACTTCTGTGCCTAGTTCGTTGGCGATTAAAGTAATTGTGGGAATATCCAGACTTTGAGTGATACTCACCGCCATGCCTTTGAGGAACAGAATCTTCACAATTTCTGTGTCAGCAACTACTAAGGCATCAGCCAACTCTTGGACAGTCATTGTGCCTGTGACAACTAGTGTTTCAGGGCGATCGCGCTTTTGCTCCTGTGGGCGACGTTGTTGGTCACGAACTGCCGCAGTTGCTGGTTTTTTGGTTGGTTTAGGAGCAGCTGCAACCGCACTAGTCTGTGCTGGTTTGCCCGTCTTCGGTTTGGGCGGACGTACGATCGCATTACTGATTGCAACAGCAGCAGCAGCAAGCTCTGCATCTTCATCATCGAGGAAATCTTCTTCAAAGTCCTCTTCATCAACAATAGGCTTGACACGTTTACCTTTAACGCCAGTTTTAGCCTTGTTAGCTTCTTTGGCTTCGTCAATTTCTTCTTCTTGCCACTTTTTACCAATTTTTGGTTGGCGTGGAGGAGTGGGACGCTTAAGTTCAACAATTTCGGGAGTTTCTTCCTCGTCTGTTGTTTCTTCCTCTTGTCCTACCTGTGATTTTACTGGTGCTAGCCCAGGTTTTTGTGGTCCTACTGCTGCTGGTGCTGGTATTGGACGTGTTGGAGGCTTGGGTCTTGGAGATTCTCCTATGACAGAGGCACCTCTATTACCTTTTTGCTCCGACGAGGCTCGTCCTGCAACTGGACGTGCAGGTCTAGGTGGCTGTTGGGTAGTGTCTTTCGCTTCTGCGTTTGTGGCAGGCTGTGGTTTACCCTTACCCTTAACTGGCTCACGAGTCTGGTCGCGATCGCGCTTGAGGATCGGTTTTTCTGCTTGATGAGCCTGGGGCGTTAATTCTGATTTGTCCGCAGCAGGTCTTGTGGGTGGGGAAACCAGTTGTGGTTTTTGAGGCCTTTCTGGTTTTAATTTACTTGGTGCAGGGGAAGTTAGTTCTGGTTTTTCCTCTGCCATTTTTTCTGTGGGCTGGTGGTTGTTGGGCTTAGGCGTTTTATCTGCGTTGGTCACAGCAGTTTCTGGCATTGCCTCAGACTGATTTCGGGAAATAGGTCGAATAGGTGCCGTCGGCTTCATGGATGAGACTGGTGTGGCGAAGGGTCTGGGGGGTGAGAGCGGGTTAACTTCAGAAGAAGCAATTTCAGTATTGGTAGCAGCTGACGCCTCAAAGGCGTTGCCAGATTTGTTTTTGGGTGGTTGTGGTTTGCGAATTTCTAACAATTCTTGTTTTTGAGATGCAGCTGGTCGATGGTGAGATGGTATTTGTGTTGTATTGGGCTTATGACTAAATGCACCATGATGCTCTTTTTTTGGCATCTGGTGCGTAGCCGCCAGTTTTTCCGCTTGAGAACGAATGCGTTCTGCTTCGGATTCTGTGATCGTGCTGCTATGACTTTTGACCGCAATATTGAGCTGGTCGCAAATTGCTAATAGCTCTTTGTTATCCAAATTCAATTCCTTTGATAATTCGTAGATTCTAACTTTGCCGTTGTTCATCCACTCTTCCCCTTTAATTTACAGTTTTAGCGGATGGATGCCAGACAAAAGCGACATCTCCATCCTTTGATTACTGTTTTTAGGTTGCCGTTTTGTTGCCGGTGCCTCCAATCAGGAAAGAGAGATGTATCGGTTTAAGGCTGGCATCCCCACCTAAAACGATGGTTGACGCCGGACTGCGCGTGGGCGCTACCAGATTGCAATTTTTTTTGTTTTTGTTTTGCTGATTCTGAGTCTTCCACAACACATTAAGCGTAAGTCTTGTTTGGAGTGTTGTCTCGCCCCTTTTGGATATTGAAGAGCGATTTGCCAGACACCCTACTACTATTTTGGCACTAAATTCAAGCCTAGCTGAAAATGTAGCGATAGCCTTTAGGTACGGCTGCCGACACAATTTTTCAGGTAATTACCGCCAAAGCGATTAAGCTCGATTTAATTTTGGAGATTGCTTTGGGCTAAACGCTGCAACAATGTCTTATACAGTGTTTCTGGCACTGATGCATGTAGCGATCGCCCTAACCTGTTTTTTTTCTGAGCTGCACTTAGACAACTCATATTAGGGCAAATGTAGGCAGAACGCCCCATGCCCTCATCTAATTGTACCTGTCTAGAAGGAAAGACGCGGACAATCCGCCAAAACTCATTTTTTATACCCACTTTGCGACAACTAATACAACGTCGATAGTTTGGTTTCATCATTTTGAATCAGGCAGGAGGCAGGAAGTAGAAGGTCTAGACAAAATAATACTTACATTACCTATTTACCTGTTACTTATTACCTATTATCCGATCCCAAATATCTATTTTTTGTTTCATCGATATTTTGATGCACACCTTAATATCAGGGCTAGTTAATGTTTTAACTATTCTTCATCGGGATCGTAAAGTTCGTCTTCGAGTTCGTCGTCAATGTCCTCGTCCTCTTCAATATCCTGTTCGATTTTATTGTTTAAATCATCTTTTACTTTTAACTGTGGTTGATTTTCGTCTTCAAATTCCTCTTCTTCAAATTCCTCCTCTTCTATTTCATTCAATTCTGCGGCATATTTCGCTCTGGCAGCAGCAAATTTAGCATCTTCTGCTCCATGATCATACTTAGCTTTGTCTTTGATATCTATTTTCCAGCCAGTCAGACGAGCTGCCAAGCGGACGTTTTGTCCTTCTTTACCAATTGCTAAACTGAGTTGATCTTCTGCCACCAGGACATGAGTTTGCCTGGTTTCTGGGTCCATAAGGCGCACTTCATCTACTCGTGCTGGACTCAAAGCATTAGCAATATAGGTAGCAGGGTCTGGAGACCAGCGAATGACATCGATTTTTTCACCTCGCAACTCGTTGACTACTACTTGAATCCGTGATCCCCGTGCGCCAATACAAGCGCCTACTGGATCTACATCCCGGTCTAGGGTATCTACAGCAATTTTAGTCCGAGGCCCGACATGACGGGATGGGGGGTTAGCTTCCCTGGCCACGGCTACAATGCGTACGACTTCATCTTCTATTTCCGGAACTTCGTTGGCAAATAAGTAAACTACCAAACCAGCATCCGCTCTAGATACTAATAGTTGTGGTCCGCGTTGTTGACCTTGAGAAACTTTTTTTAAATAGACTTTGAATGTCGCACCAATACGATAATTGTCATTAGGAAGTTGTTCACGTTTGGGTAATTCCGCTTCTACTTCAGGCTGACCAAAACCACTGCTCACAGCCAAGATTACTGACTGACGCTCAAACCGTAAAACTCTGGCTTGTAGAACTGTACTTTCTAAATCTTGAAACTCTTCTTGGATTAATTGCCGTTGTTGATCCCGCAATTTTTGCGCCAAGACTTGTTTGGTTTGCATTGCTGCCATCCGCCCAAATTCGCCTTGATCTGGGGTAACATCTAATACTACTTCTTGACCCAATTGTGCTTCTTCACCTCCCATGTCTTGAACTTGTTGCAAGGCAATTTCATGGTCAGTATTGCTAACTTCTTCAACTATAGTTTTGGTAGCAACGACGCGAAAACCTTCTTCTTCTGCATCTAGTTGGACATCAAAGTTTTCAAAATAATCTTCATCAAATTGTTTTTTGTCTAAATTTTGAGCACGACGATAACGTTCGTAACCTTTTAATAGTGCCTCTCTAATGGCTGATTGCACCGCGACTCTAGGTAAATTACGCTCTCTACTTATACTTTCTATTAACTCTTTTAAACCAGGTAAACTAACCATTGACATAAGCAATCTCCTTAAATAATGAGGGATTAGGGACTGGGGACTAGAGACTGGGGATTGGGGAAGTAGAACTAAGGGGAGAAGGAAGAATGATTGAAGAAGTCTCTTCCTTGTCTCCCCTTTTGGTTGTCTTCTCCCGATACCCGATTACCAATCCCCTTTTCCCCTTATCCCTTTCCCCTTGTGTGATCAACGTTCATCCAACTGTACTTTAGTAATCTGAGTGAGGGGAATTGCGATCGCCCGACCTTTTTGATTTAAGTAAACAGATGTTTCATCCCGCCGAATTAATTGGCCAGTCCACTCTTGCTGTCCCTCATAGGGCGGGAAAGTGGAAACTATGACGGGAAATCCTTTGAAGGAATTAAATTCTCTGTCTGTTGTTAATTGTCGGGAGATACCAGGACTGGATACTTCCAAAACATAGGTATCTGGAATAACTTCTGTTGCATCTAGAGTCGCTTCTAAAGCGCGGCTCATCCGTTCGCAATCATCCAACCCAGTATCTTGGTGTGGATTGCGAATGTCCACCCGCAAAACTGGTGGACGTTGGTTTGTGTGAAAAACGACTCCAACAATCTCTAATTCCAGTTCTTGTGCTACTGGTATGGCTAAATCAATAATTTGTGGGACTAAAGGATGAGTCATGCGACAATTCCAACAAAAAAAGTGGGTACTTACCCACTTCCTGCGATAGGGATATCTTCCAAGAAGTCTTTGGACGAATCAAAGTTGATTCGCCTCTTTCTGAGTGTAGCGTATTTTTTTCAGGGCGAGAAGCAACAAATATTTATTTAGTCAAGAGTCAATTGTCAATTGCCAATTGTCAATTGTTATTTATTTTCCTGCCCGTTTTTTAACCGTGTAGTTTGCTCCAAAATTTTATTAAAATCCTCTTGTGATAGGCGTTCAACATAATTCAGCTTGATTTCCTCTAAAAAGTCTACAAGTAAGCCTTGTAGTTCTGAGAGTATATGTTTTTGTTGTATTTGCTCTCCTAAAGCTTCACGAAAGCGTTGTAATAATTGACTAGAGAGTTTTGCTGCAACAGGATCTTCCACGGTACTAACTAGAGCATTGTATAAATTAGTGGTGATTTGAGTTGCTAATTGTTCACTCAATTGTGTTTGTATTTTTGCCACTCCAGGTAAGTTTTGCAGGTTGCGGTAGACAGGGGAATTATTTAATGCATTTTCTAGGTTGTGATGTAAGATAGCCACTAGTTCTGGTTGAATTGTAGGCAAAACTTGGTAGACGATAGTTTGTACCAAAATAGCAGCGATCGCTTCCACTTCATTGACATTATTTATGTCGATATAAGGACGCAAATTCTCTTTTTGCAAAAACCAACTAAATAATTCGCCCCGATGAATAGAACCTTGTACCTGGTTAATAACTCTAACTACAACTATTTCAGTAAGATCTTCGGCAAAATTTGATACAACTCCTAAATGCATCTGCTGTCTAATCGGTTGCAAATTTAATATTTCTGCTTGATCAAGACGAATCATCACAGGTATGACTCTTAACCAGCGCCAAAACGGTATTAGTAAAAATAAGTCATACCAGCGCCACAAAATCGCATTTAACCAACTGAAACGTGGATAGCGGCGTTTAATATAATAACTACGAAGGAGTAATTCGACAGCAAATATCCAGACAAAAGGTAAATCAATTAGCCAAAAATAATCAAAATATTCACCATTTTCTCCAATGCTTCGATAGTAATTTGTAGCAATTAAAGGTCTTACTTGCTGATTAAAAAACATGATTTCTTTTGTCCAGCCATTTTGCAATAAATACTCCTGACTCCAAAAAATCTCAAAAGCTATTTTGGCAGATTCTTGTTTGAGGTGAGTACGCATTTTATTTTTAATTTTTTCCAATGTGCCACTTTTATTAGCTGAAGCAAAAGGATTATTTCCTATCATTTCAACACTCAGACGGCGTAAATCAGCTAGCTTATTTTTTACCTCCAGTGACTGTAAACCAGTTTTACTGACCTGATTTTTCAGTTCATCGATTGTGTCGAGATATTTTTCCGTTTCTCTATGAGGTTCAATACCTTTGAGTGGATCATAGGCAATCACAATTCGTGGTGCATACTGTAAATACCTATCACGCCAAGAAATATAACTTAAATTAAATAAGACTAAGCATAAATTAATAGTGGCAATGATTGCCATTACTCGTTCAAACCAGAGTTTGTAATTCTTTAGAGATTTTGAATAAGACATTATAGCTGTAAAGATTTTAAATGGTTAGGAGTTAGTGGTTAGTGAGTGATAGAAAACAATAAACTTACCAATAATCAACAAACAACCACCAACAAACAACTATAATTTATGTTGTTTTAGGTTTGTTTATCTATCTTTTTTTACTAAGTAGAAATACTTTTTATAAATTATTTTGTAAATTTTTTATACAAGTATTCTGATTTTAAACTGAATTCAACTCGTTTTAATCAAAAATCATTAATATTTCAGCCAAAGTATTTATATAAACTTAAAATGCATCTGTTAGTTCTGGTAACATCAATATTTTCCCGGCTTCATTGAAAGGAGTTTGAATTATGTGGTGTGAATTTGGAAAATCAAGCTTTAGTGTAGCTGCCGTTTGTATAGTAACTGTGGCAACAAGTGCAGCGATCGCACAAACACCAACGACTGTGCGCCAGCAAATCTATACTCCCCAGCAATTTCGTAGTGTACTGCAAGGATTAGGTTATAAAGTTACGGTATCAAATGCACCCTTAACAGATGCAGAAACTAAAAAAGCAGTTCAAGAATTTCAAAAGGGTTATAGACTACAACCAGTCGATGGCATAGCTGGGCCAAAAACTCAAGCTTATGCAGCAAATATTGTCAAGATTTTACAGGCAAATCTGAATCTGGTAACTAAGCCAAATCCTGCTCTACCTAAAAACTCATTTTACGGGCCTCAAACCCAATCCGCAGTCAAAGTTTATCAGAAAAAACTACAGCTTCCCCAAACAGGAATTGCTGATTTAGCATTGCGCCAGAGACTTGACAAAGATGCTAAGAAAATACTTCAAAATCCATCAGTAGCACCATCATCTACACCACCAACACCAACATCGACACCAACGACAACCCCATCACCCACACCAACATCGACACCAACGACAACCCCATCACCCACACCAACATCAACAGCAACACCTACGACAACACCTACAACAACCCCATCGCCAACCCCAACATCAACAGCAACACCTACGACAACACCTACGACAACCCCGTCACCCACACCAACATCAACACCTACAACAACCCCATCACCCACACCAACATCAACACCTACAACAACCCCATCACCCACACCAACCCCAACATCAACAGCAACACCTACGACAACACCTACAGCAACCCCGTCACCCACACCTTAGACTAAATAAAGTAACAGGAATTGGGAATTGGGAATTGGGGACAAGGGGGACAAGGGTGAATTATTTAACAAGTCTTTCCCCAATAATGTCCCATCTAAGTACCAACTCCTAACTAACACATTTTATAACCCTTATATAGCAAGGCTTTTAGCTAAACAATAAAAATGTGTTTGTTTCATTTGTTGCGAGAGGGGTTTAATACTTTTGATTTTTGACTTTTGACTTTTGACTTTTGACTTCCCCCTTGTAGGGCGCTCATTTAATTCGGTTCTTCTAGGGGTCTACCTTTGGGAACTGGTAGTATGGGGCGACGGTCATCATAAGGCATGGGGATGTACTGTACTGTTGGGCGTCCGCCTTGAGGTTGCGGATACAACTCCATCAGGTCGTAAACTATACGGGGCAGTCCGACTGTTACGGGCAGCCCCATCTCTGTTGCTTCTTCAACCGTAATTGGGTAGTCATGAGTAACGCGCCCTGTTGTTAAGGCTTCAACAATTTTTTCAATATCTTCTGGCTTAACTTTTTGTTTAGGTACATAGTCTTTTAGTAGAGTCCGCACAAAGCGCTGCACCTGTTGCATCGCCTTACGCGATAAGTCAGCCATAATCAGTGTTTGATCATCAATTTCACTGATGGGTTTATCTTCTACAATTTTTAAAATACTTGCCGCCGGGAAATTACCAAGTTGGGGATCAACAGGCCCTAAAACAGCATTGGCATCCATAACAATTTCGTCAGCAGCCAGGGCAAGCATAGTACCGCCACTCATAGCATAGTGGGGTACAAAAACTGTAACTTTAGAGGGATGACGAATTAATGCCCTAGCAATTTGTTCGGTAGCCAAAACCAAACCACCAGGAGTATGTAAAATTAAGTCAATTGGCACATCTGGCGGAGTGAGACGAATTGCCCGCAGAATTTGTTCTGAGTCTTCAATAGTTATGTAGCGTGATAGGGGAATTCCCAGTAAACTAATTGACTCTTGGCGGTGAATCAGAAAAATTGCTCTGCTTTTACGTTGCTGCTGAAATTCTTGAAGTGCGCGGAAACGTCGATATTCCATCTGACGTTTCTGCCAAATCGGTTGAAAAGACGAAAAAAGCAGAAATATCAAGAATAAATCACCGATACCTAAACTCATAGGTTTTTAATATTTAAAAATAACGGTTTGCCGTCATTATTGTCCCAATTTTTGAGAATTGCCAGCTCTATCTGAAGAAACAAAAGCCTACTAGGGATCGGGGATTGGGGACAAGGAGAACTTGTCAGTTAAAAGATCACTGTTAACTGTTAACTGATTTATACTTAATCCTCGATCCCTTGTCCCCGATCTTTGATCTCCTTCACCTACACCGCCAAATTTTTATGGTGTCGTCATCACTACCACTTACTAAAGTTTGCCCACTTGGACTATAGGTGACAGACCGGATATAGTTCAAATGACCAGTCAATGTGTAAACTTCTTTACCTGTACTGATATGCCAAATCTTGATAGTTTTGTCCCAACTACCACTTACTAAACACTGTCCATCAGGACTAAAGGCAAGTGACCATACTGAGTTAGAATGACCTGCGAGAGTGCAAATTTCTTGACCTGTACTTACTAGCCATAGCTTGATAGTAGAGTCTGCGCTGCCACTGGCGATCATTTCGCCATCTGGACTGAAGGCGATCGCATTCACAAAAAATGAATGTCCCCTCAAAGTGCGAATTTCTTGACCTGTATTGATGTACCACAGCTTGACAGTGTAATCAGCACTACCACTGGCAATCACTTCTCGATTCGGACTCCAAGCAACAGACCAAACAGTATCAGTATGGCCAACAAAAGTCCGAATTTCTCTACCCGTACTCACTTGCCATAGTTTTATTTTACAATCAGCACTGCCACTAACGAGCATTTGTCCATTCGGACTAAAGCTAACAGAATTAACGCAATTGCTGTGACTCCTCAGAGTACGAATTGCTTTGCCAGAACTAATCAACCACAATTTAATCGTCTCATCCCAACCCGCACTAGCAAGAATTTCTCCATCTGGGCTAAAGGTAACACTACTAACCATACTGGAATGGCCAGAAAACCAACGACCAAGGCTACGCAGTAACTTACCACTATCGAGCTGCCACAGTTTGATCGTGGTGTCACTACTACCACTTGCTAAAAGCTGTCCGTCACCACTAACTGCTACAGTTTGCACCATGCTGGCATGACCTTTGAGAGTATTTACACACTCCCATTCCCCTTGATTCAATAAAGTGGTAGTTTGAGTGTGGGTGTTTGGAGTGATAATTTGTGTAGGAGGTACAGAAGAATCTTCTTCAAATTCACTATTTAGTAGATTTAACCAGTCTTGTACACTTTGAGGACGCTGTTTGGATTGCAATTCCATACCGCGCAGAATTGCCAAATTTACTTTGTGACTAAGATTGGGATTGTAGTACTGTGGTGGTCTTAAAGAAATATTACGCCGTCTCTCCTCCGCACTGGTTGGTATGATCCCAGTCACCAAACTATATAAGGTAGCTGCTAAACCATAAACATCGATGTATTCTCCTCGTGGTGCTTCCAATTCGTATTGTTCTGGAGGGGCAAAACCAGGAGTACGATAGACTGTATGTTTTTGTACAACATTGGGAATAAATTCTCTGGCAATACCAAAGTCAATCAAAACAGCTTCTAATTTATCGTTACGAAGCATAATATTGCGTGGCTTTATGTCCCGATGTAGCAAGCCTTTGCGGTGAATCATGGCTACAGCAGCGCCCACTTGGCGTATGTAAAGCAGTGCTTCTGCTTCTGGTAATATTCCTAGTCGCTGTAGGCGCTTACCCATATCTTCGCCTTCGATGTACTCCATCACCATACAAGGCATATTTGCTTCATCAAAGATATTTTCTATTTGGACTATGTGCGGATGGCGACACACAGCCAATCTCACAGCTTCATCTCTAAAATCAAGCTTTAACTTGTCTCGGTGCGGTTTCCAGGCGGGGTTATTGAAAATTTCTTCCTTTAAGGTTTTTATAACCCGTAGTTCTCCATGTTTAGTTGTGGCGAGGTAAGTGATACCAATTCCACCCTCACCTAGTTTGCTTTGGATTATATATCGTCCCCCAAACAACCGTTGTCCTGGATTCCAAACCATTAGTAATAATTGCTAAATCTGCTATTTATTTTGACCGATAATTCCTTAATGGTACAAGCTCTCAGATTCCATAGGGAAGTAATCTAAAATCTAACTTGAAAAAGGGGTGTAGGGGAATAAAGGTATAGGGGTGTAAGAAGAGTTATATTTTATTCACCCTGGTGTATACAATTCATGATGGCTACTTATTAAAATTATTAATATTTATCTTGCGTAATTTTTGTATTTTGGGGTGTAGAACCTAATGTTTATTTTTAGATTGCTTTTTGTTAATAAAAAATATATTTTATATCTGGAACACTGGAATCGGATTATGTAGTTTTAATCATTCCTGCTAAAACCGAGATATGACCACAATGTTAAAAAGTCTGAAATTGAGACAAAAGTTTACGATCCTACTAATTCTTATTCTTGTGTTTGGCTTGGGTTTGAGTGGATTCAGTTTATCTTCGTTACTCAAGCAAAATGCTAAACAAGAAATCGCTAACAATGCTTTGTCACTGATTGAAACAATTAGTGCTTTACGTGAGTATACAGTTTCTCAAGTCACGCCGGAATTACTTGATAAATTGGAAACGAAATTTTTGCCACAAACGGTATCTGCTTATTCCGCCAAAGAAGTATTTGAAATTTTGCGAAAAAAACCAGAATATAAAGAATTTTTCTATAAAGAAGCAGCACTTAATCCTACAAATTTAAGGGATAAAGCTGATACTTTTGAGTCGGATATTATCAAGCGTTTTATTGATGAAAAAGATTTAAAAGAATTAAGTGGTTTTCGTTCATTACCTGGTGGAGATATTTTCTATATTGCTCGTCCACTTAAACTGACTCAACAAGCCTGCTTGAGGTGTCACAGTACTCCTGATGTTGCACCGAAAACGATGATTGAGCGTTATGGCGCAGAAAATGGATTTGGATGGCAGTTGAACAGTATCATTGGCGCACAGATAATTTCTTTGCCAGCTAGCAAAGTTATTGAAAAAGCACATAAATCTTCTTTTGTAATTATTCTAATTGTCTCTGCTGTTTTTATTTGTGTTGTTCTTTTAGTCAATATTTTCTTAGAACGTCAAGTTATTCGCCCTTTAAAACGTCTAACTCGTGTAGCTGAGGAAGTTAGCACAGGACACATGGATGTTGAATTTAAACAAATAACTAATGATGAAATTGGTAATCTCGCCAAGGCTTTTAAACGCATGAAGTTAAGTTTAGAAATGGCGATGAAACGACTGAAAAGAAATACTGGTACTACAGAAAATTAATATTTACAAATAAAGAATAAAAAATATGTTACATATCTCAATTGAGGCAAGATTGGCAAATATAATTAACTACCTACAATTATTTGCCAGACATTACGAACTATATAAATATAAAAGTTAGCTAACATGATATTATACGCCTAAATCTATGTTAAAAAATTTACGACTGAAACAAAAAGTTACGATTTTATTACTTGTAATTCTGACATTTGGCTTAAGTTTGAGCGGTTTGGCTTTATCTTCTGTTTTAAGGCAAAATGCCAAACAAGAAATTACCTCTACAGCTTTGATGTTGATGGAAACTATGATTGCTGTCCGCCAGTACACTAGCAATCAAGTTAATCCAGAACTTGTTGATCAATTGGAAACTGAGTTTCTACCGCAATCAGTACCTGGTTACTCAGCACGGGAAGTCTTTGAGAATTTGCGACAAAAACAAGATTATCGAGAGTTCTTTTACAAGGAAGCAACCTTAAACCCTACTAATTTGCGGGATAAGGCTGATAGTTTTGAGACACAAATTGTCAATAGTTTCCGGGGTAACAAAAATTTAAAAGAAGCAAGTGGATTTCGATCGCTTCCTGGTGGAGATATTTTTTACATTGCTCGTCCACTTGCTGTTTCTGCTCCAAAATGCCTAGAATGCCACAGTACGCCAGAGCAAGCACCAAAAAGTATGCTAGACCGCTATGGTACAGCTAACGGTTTTAACTGGAAATTAGATGAAATTGTGGGCGCGCAAATAATTTCTGTACCAGCTAGCAGAGTAATTCAAAAAGCAAATCAATCTTCTGTATTAATTGTTGGGCTTGTATCTCTTGTTTTTGTGATCGTAATTGTCTTAGTTAACATCTTTTTGAATCGACAAGTAGTTCTTCCTCTCAAACGCATCACTCGTGTAGCGGAAGAAGTCAGCACAGGACATATGGAGGTTGAGTTTGATCAGTTATCTAATGATGAAATTGGTAATCTCGCCAAAGCTTTTAAACGCATGAAGTTAAGTTTAGAAATGGCGATGAAACGGCTCAAACGTCCTCCTGGAAATACACATGGTACAGGAGGTATGGGGAGTACTGGAAGTAGTGACTACCCTCAAAGGTGAATGTTATTCTATTTTTGATTTTTGATTTTTGATTTTTGATTGACTCCACAATCAAGAAATACCTGGCGACTAGAAGTCACGCTACACAAACATAGCCTGCGTAGGCAGGCTATTTATATAAAATACTTTATTGACGTACTCCCTGGACTAAAGCCGCAGGGATTCTCAAATGATGT
>NZ_JCACKS010000219.1:0-96755 GCF_059505505.1 Pelatocladus sp.
TACGTTGGCGCTTTCGCGTCTTTGTAAAGTTGCTGTCATTGTTCTTATGATTGCTATTACGTTATTTATGATGTTTGGGTGTTTTTTACCCTATGTTACACATCTTAAAGTGAATATTGCGGTTTGTAAAGTCTTTTCATAAATATCTACTTCTGGTATGATTTACGCGCCCAACTTGTATATATTTTTGAGGAGAATTCACTACACTTTCTGTTCCCCGTTCTCCGGATCAACTAAATACAGCCCTTTGCATCTAAATGGAATACACCCTGTGGGGACAAGTCCAATCCCTCACATCTAGCGGCATTTCAGTGACTTGATAAAATTGTGGTTACGTTCGCCCTTGGCGTTCTTGAAGGGTACCATGCCTTTGACATTAAGATTTTCTACTATGTTGAGAACCCCGACAACTCTTGCTAAGTCAGGGTTCTCGTCTCTCACAAATAATTTAGGAATGCTAGATGACTCAAAAACAAAATCAGGCGATCGCTACTGTTGCTTTTAATTCAAATATTTTTTCGATGACATCTTCTACTACCTTATCAGGTGTAGAAGCACCAGAAGTTACACCAATCACTATTTTGCCTTCAGGCAACCAGTTATTTGTGATTTCCAAATTACCATTTAATAATCGATGTTCAATGCGATCGCCAGATAAAATTCTATCAACACTATCAATATGGTAAGAAATGACTCCACGCTCAAAAGAAATTTGTTGCAATTGAGTAGTGTTTGATGAATTAAACCCACCAATCACAATCATTAAATCTAGTTTTTGTTCTACCAATTCCAAGATAGCATCTTGTCGCTCTTGAGTAGCATCACAGATCGTATTAAAGCTTTGGAAATGGTCATTTAAACTAGCTGGGCCATACTTCTGCATCATGGTATGCTCAAACAGCTTACCCAATTGCTCAGTTTCACTTTTGAGCATTGTAGTCTGGTTGGCAATGCCAATCATTTCTAAATCTTTATCTGGGTCAAATCCTGCTGAACAAGCTTTACTGAATTTAGCAATAAATTCTTCTCGGTTCCCACCATGCAAAATGTAGTTAGCGACGTATTCTGCTTCTTTTAGATTCAAAACAATGAGATATTTACCTGCAAAAGAACTAGTCGCAACTGTTTCTTCATGCTTATATTTGCCATGAATAATTGAGGTATATTCACGCTTTTTATGTTTTTCAACAGTATTCCAAACCTTTGATACCCAAGGACAAGTAGTATCAACTATTTTGCAGCCTTTATCGTTAAGTATCTGCATTTCTTGAACACTGGCACCAAAAGCAGGCAAGATCACAACATCACCAGTTTCCACAACCGAAAAATCTTTTTTCCCTGCTATGACTGGGATGAAGTCTACTTCCATTTCCTGCATTCGTTGGTTAACAGAAGGATTGTGAATAATTTCATTAGTAATCCAAATGCGTTCTTTAGGGAAATGTTTACGAGTTTCATAAGCCATTGCTACAGCACGTTCTACACCCCAACAAAAGCCAAAAGCTTGGGCTAGTCGGATTGTGACGTCTTCTCGGTTAATGGTATAATTATTATCCCGTATTTGCTGAATCAGTGGGCTTTGATATTCTGACTGTAACTGGGTGGCAACTTCTTCTTGATGACCAAATCCTTTACGATGATAGTTTTCAGAATGTTGAAGTGAACGTTTAAAAGCTTTAGTATCCATATGGTTTTTTCAACAAAAATCACTTTTTCACATTTTCTCTTACTGAGGCACTATTGAGGTGAGGAGTTGGAGAGATTGGGAAGTTCCCCATTTTCTTCTACTAGGGTTTATCAACTAAATCCATCTGACTATACAACTGTAAAGCAGAACTCCAGACTAAATAACCTTGAGGATTAAGATGTAAGCCATCAGTACTGAAATTGTGACGAAGATTACCTTGATTGTTGACAAATAGGGGATGCAAATTTAAATATTTGACGCCTTCTTTTGTCGCCATAGTTTGCAATTGCTGATTCAACTCAAGAATGCGACTATTTGGAATATTTAGCAATTTTTCTCGCCCTTCCCAAGTTGCTTCTTCTCCTGCGTGTGGTAATATCGATTGGATGACTATTTGTGTTTGGGGATGCACCCTACGTAGGTAACGCATGATTTGCCGATGATTGTTTAAAATTATCTCATCCTCATTGCCCTGGATTAAGTCATTAATACCAATCATTACAAAAATTGTTTCTGGTTGGGTGCGGTCAAATAGTTCTAATCTTTTTAATAATCCAGTGCTGTTTTCTCCAGAAATACCCTGATTTAGCCAATTCCTATTCTCAGGTAACAACTCAGGAGGAAACCACAGACTTAAAGAATCTCCAGCTAGTATGGTCAGATGAATTGGACGTTTTTCAGACGCGATTTTGGCTTCTTGCTTGAGAACATTTACCCATTGTTGATAATTGAGTTTATGACGATTACCCAATTCTGGTGTGGACTGGGATGAAGCATTTGCATTGACGTGATTTGGCAATATATTCGCTAAAAAAGCGGTGACACCCTGCTGTCGCCAAATTAGCAGGATGACCGCTACCAAGAGTACACCGTTAGTGATCAGCGATAAAATTGCCCAGGTAGGAGAAGTTTTTGCAGAAGTGGACACGATTCTGGAAAATATACCAAATCTTTAGTACCAGATTTTATCTGTACGCACTCCATGATGGCTACTTATCACTCACAGAAATGCGATCGCCAAATTCTTCGTTGTAACCTTCTTCTCCGTGTTCGTTGATATCTATACCTTGCATTTCTGCTACTTCTTTCACACGCAGACCCACTGTAGCATCAATTAGTTTGAGAATGACGAAGGTTCCCACACCAGCAAAAACGTAAGCGATCGCAATTGCTGCTAACTCGACTAATAATTCTTCTGGATTACCGTAGAGTAAACCATTTTTTCCTGCGGAGTTAACTGTGGTGGTCGCAAAGACTGCTGTCAAAATTGCACCTACTGTTCCACCCACGCCATGCACCGGGTAAGTATCGAGGGCGTCATCAATTTGTACTTTATGTTTGAAGCTAACAGCATAAAAGCAAACAAAAGCGGTGATACTACCAATTAAAATGGCTGCTAGTGGTGTGACAAAGCCTGCGGCGGGAGTAATACCCACTAAACCAGCAACAGCGCCTGTGGCTGCACCGACTGCGGTTGGTTTACCGCGCAAAACTTTTTCTAAAATTAACCAAGTTAATGCGGCGGCCGCGGCGGCGGTATTTGTGTTAACAAAGGCCACTGTTGCTAAACTACCTGAAGCAAGGGCGCTACCAGCATTGAAGCCAAACCAGCCAAACCACAACAAGCCAGCACCTAACAAAATGAAGGGAACGTTGTGAGGAGGACTAAGACGATCAGGGTAGGTTTTGCGAGGACCTAAGATGATCGCTGCAACTAAAGCAGAAACTCCAGAACTAATATGGACAACTGTACCACCTGCGAAGTCAAGAGCGCCCAAGCCCCCTGCTAAACCAATGAATCCGCCTTTACCCCAGACCATATGGGCTAGAGGAGAGTAAATAAAAGTAGACCACAATAGTACAAATAAACTATATGCAGTGAAGCTCATCCGTTCGGCGATCGCGCCAGAGATCAAAGCTGGGGTGATCATGGCAAACATGGCTTGGTAAATCATGAATGCTAGGTGAGGAATTGTTGGTGCATAAGAAACGAAATCGGCAGGATTTGATCCTTTGAGATAATCAGTTAATTCTGTGCCAACACCATTTAAACCCAGCCACTGTAAGCCACCAAGAAACGGATTTCCGGGCGAAAAAGCAAGGCTATAGCCCCACAGAACCCAAGTCACTCCCACAATCGCCATTGGTACGAAGCTCATCATCAACGTATTGAGAACGTTGTGAGAACGTACGAATCCACCATAAAAAAAGGCAAGTCCAGGAGTCATTAGCAATACTAAAGCTGCACAAATCAGCATAAATGCTGTATCAGCAGCAGTTTGAGCGTTAGAAATTGCTGCGTTCACATCAACGGGTGCAGCAACAGCATTGCCTATGAGCGGGCCTATAAGAAGCATTAGAGCGATCGCCCCAATCATGAAAATTTTCTTCAGCACTTGTTTATTATCCCTTTGCGCCAAAATCTTTCCATTACGTACATTTATTTGAGTAATTTTTAATACAGAAAACTGTATTGAAAATTACTCAAATTTAGTCCGTTTTGAGACATTCCTCAAAATATACTTCTTTTAGTAGTTGGCAAATCTTGAATTTTTAGCAGGTTATGCGTGTTTTAGAGTAATTTTTTAAATAAATTTTAAATAGCCATCACGAAGGGGAGCATCCCCTATCCCTATCCCTACCCATTAGCAACCATTGGTAAGCGTACGGTGAAAATCGACCCTATTCCCTGCTCACTCTTGACAAAAATTTCACCACCCATCATCAAACAAAAGTGACGGCTAATCGCTAACCCCAGTCCAGTTCCACCATATTTTTTCGTAGTTGAGGCGTCCCCTTGTGTAAAGGGTTGGAATAACTGCTGTTGTTGCTGTAAAGACATACCTATGCCTGTGTCAGTTACAGTAAAAATTATGATTTCGATGGGTTCTTCGTGAGGTCTGTAAACTTTTTCTCTTTTGACATTTAATACCACTTTGCCATTGGTAGTAAATTTCGCAGCATTACTGAGCAAGTTGTAAAGTACCTGCCTGAGCTTAGTCTGATCAGTGTGCATGATACCCAATTCTTGCTCATAATCTACTTCTAGGACGTTACCATTTTTTTCTACTAGCGGTTTTACTGTCAAAACAACACTATTGATTAATGTCATCAGGTCAAATGTCTCTGGGTAAAAAGTCATTTTCCCTGCTTCAATTTTTGATAAGTCTAGGATGTCGTTAATCAGTAACAAAAGATGCCTACCAGCAGAATTGATCGATTCCAAGTCACTAATAAACTCTCCTCCGAAGCTGCTATCAGCAGCATCATCTTGGAGTAGTTGACTCAATCCGATAATTGCATTTAATGGTGTACGTAGTTCGTGGCTAATATTTGCCAAAAATTGACTTTTGGCTTTGTTGGCTCCTTCTGCCAATTCTTTGGCATGTTCAAGTTCTTTCGTGTGTTTTGATACTTGTTCTATCAGACGATTCAGTGATTTTGCTAATAAACCTATTTCATCTTCAGTGGTAATTGGCGCTCGCAAGTCAAAATTTGATTTCCGTGCGACTTGTTCCGCGACTTGAGTGACGGTGATGACTGGTTCGGCGATCGCTCGCGAAGTACGCCAAGCCACAACAGCAGCTACTCCAACTGACAAGAGCATACTAGCTATGACTATTGATCTTTCAATTCCTTTAGACTGGCTGACATCATTTTTCATCCTCTCCTCTACTTGTTCGGCGCTTTGCAGGAGATCATTCAAATATTTGTATAGTTGATCTAGGCGCGAAGCTGTTTCACCGCGCATCACAGCTAGTAATTGATTCTGGACTGTGGATGCTTGCTGTTGTGATATTTGCTGGTTATTAATTGGTTCTAAAATAGACTCAATATCCTGAACGTAGGAGTCTAAATTAGTCGCGTAATTTTGTAATAAAGTCTGTAGAGAAGCTTCACTGGTTGCTAAGTTTCTAGGCTTGCTTTCCAGAAAAGCCATAATTTGATTTTCTATTTTTTTGGTTTTTTCAATATTTTCCAGAAATTTATCTCTTCTGTAGGCTAGGCTTTCTGGATTTTGCACGACAGCAGGCAAATTCGCACTCTGGATTTGTGCATCTGCGATCGCATCTTTGTAATTGACCAGCATTTGCGTCTGATAGTGGGCGTGATCTAATTCCTTGATTTGTTGTCCTCGGTAAAAGTTCGCAACAAATAATCCAGCAAGTGAACCAAAAAACCCAATCCCAATTGCCAGAAAGTAGCCATAGCCTATTTTTTGATGGATACGCCAAGAACTAGCTTTGAGTTTCCCTCGTGAGGGAAATTCGATAGTTGGCAGTTCATCGGTTGAGGGGTCGTTAGCTGACACTTTTGTTGTTTGTGAACTATTGTCAACAGCGGTTGGCTTATGAGTTTATATCCCTCAAATCTTCTTATCCATCCGCCAAAATTACCAAATCAGTTTAGGCATGAAATCACATCAGTGACTCTCACCTAATCTTATCTTCCTTTATAACAAGAACGAATATTCGCTCACTATTATAGTTAGTCTTACTAAAAATAAAGAGCTAGGAGCCATAGTTTTTACTTTTGGCTCCTAACTCTCGGTTTAACTGAAATTAAGCGATCGCAGCAGTTGAAGGTTGTTTGTTGAGTGATTGTTTCAACAATTCTGCCTTATCAGTACGCTCCCAAGGCAGATCTAAATCTGTCCGACCGAAGTGACCGTAAGCCGCGACGTCCTGATAAAAACGTCCGCCTCGTTCGCTTGGCAGGTTGCGTAAGTTAAAGGAATGGATAATCCCAGCTGGACGCAGTTCAAAATGATCTGTAATGAGTTGCAGCAAAGTTTCGTCATCAACTTTGCCAGTACCGAAGGTATCTACCAAAATGCTCACTGGTCGTGCTACACCAATGGCATAACTAAGCTGAACTTCGCACTTTTGTGCTAAACCGGCGGCTACAATATTTTTTGCCGCATAGCGACAAGCATAGGCAGCACTACGGTCTACTTTAGTGGGGTCTTTACCAGAAAAGGCTCCACCACCATGTCGGGAGTAACCACCGTAGGTATCAACAATGATTTTACGTCCAGTCAGACCAGAGTCTCCTTGTGGTCCACCAATGACAAATTTACCAGTGGGGTTAACTAAAAAGCGGGTATTCTCATCTGGCTTGACTTCTAAGTCGCCAAACACAGGTTCAACCACTGCTGACCACAGGTCTTTTTTGATTTTGGCTTGCACTTCTGCCTCATTGGTGATATCACCAATGGTAGGTGTGTGCTGTGTGGAAATCAGGATAGTATCGATACCTACAGGATGTCCGTCTTGGTAAGCAACAGTTACCTGAGTTTTACCATCAGGACGCAGGTAGGCTAATTGACCTGTCTTGCGGACTGCTGCTAGTCGGCGGGCAATACGATGAGAAAGGCTGATTGGCAAAGGCATCAGTTCTGGTGTTTCGTTACAAGCGAAACCGAACATAATACCTTGGTCGCCAGCACCAACTTTATCGAATTGTTCCTCGCTATCCTGGCGAGCTTCATGGGCAGTATTTACGCCTTGGGCAATATCGGGTGATTGCTCATCCAAAGCTACCAACACCGAGCAGCTGTTAGAGCAGAAGCCATTCACAGCATCGGTGTAGCCGATTTCCGCTATTTTATTACGAGCGACACTGACGTAATTAACACTTGCTTTACTAGTGATTTCACCAGTAATCAATACTAAACCAGTGTTAACAACGACTTCCGCAGCCACACGACTAGTCGGGTCTTGTGTGAGCAAGGTATCTAGAATTGCATCAGAAATCTGATCGCAGATTTTATCTGGATGACCTTCAGTCACTGACTCGGAGGTAAATAGATAGCGTTTAGACAAATTTAATTCCTCCTAAACAATTTGAGTTAGCCGATAAAATGACAACATTTAATCTAGCTGCTCAATCTGCAATCATAACAATATTTGTAGTTATAAAAAAAGGGACACCTCTTGGTATCCCTTAGATATTTGACACAACAACTGTTTTTTTAAACTTGAACGGCCATTTTGGCTTCCTTTGCTGTTAAACGCTCATAGGCAGCGCGCATTTTTAATCCTGTTAGCACTTGGAACAAACCTGTACCATTGTTGGAACCAGGATACTCACGGTGCTGGAGTAACAAGTGAGTCATCTCACCTTGATACTTGGTGGATGTTTTGCTGAGGTGAGTTTCGATGTAAATCACTTCTTCGAGATTGTCGAACTGACCATCTACCTCTAGAACAGAGACATAGCGACCGTAGTACACATCTGAACCATAGTACAGTTGCATACCAGGATAAGAACAACTCAGTTTGCGTCCACAGGGAGTCCACTGGATCGTGGAACCTTCATCGAACAGATAAACTGGTTCAAAGCCTTCTTTACCCTCACGTTGTAGCATCCGTACCCGCAGAACTTTACGCTCTTTATCTTCTTTGATCAGGTTGGTAGGTAATACCTGAAGAACTACATCAGCAAATTCTCTTTGTGGTTCAATGTACTTCTGAAAATCAGGTTTGCGAGAATTGATTTGAGCCAAAACATCTTCGTAACGATGACCACGTTCAGCCATGTCTCGCTGAATCTTCCAAGCAATTTTGACTTCATCACTGATATCAAAATAGACGCTGAAATCAATTAGCGATCGCACACGTTCATCATATAAAGGATGTAGCCCCTCAATCACTAAAATATGATTCGGCTCTATCAGTTCGGGTGGATCGATAGCACCAGTTTCGTGGTTATAAATTGGCTTCATGATTGATTGACCATCTTTGAGCGCTTTAATTTGCTCGTACATCAGGTCAAAATTATTGGCTCTAGGGTCAAGTGCGGTTATACCTGTTTCTTTACGCTGTTTGCGATCCAAACAATGATAGTCATCCAAACAGATGACTGTCATCAACTCCTCACCGAATAAATCTGTCAAACGACGCAAAAACGTAGATTTACCACATCCAGAGTCTCCGGCTACTCCAATTAGTACCACTCGTTCTGGTTTATTACTCATAGAATCTCCTCTAAATGCTAAAGATGAGTCAATCAATAATTTTTCACACCTACAAGACATGAAGCCAGGAGTTTACCCCTTTGGTTTATCTTGCGTTCTTGCTACTCAACAGCACAAATAAGAATATAACGGGTAAGCTTAACAGTAATAATTGTTACCCGTTTTTGTTGCCTAAGTTGTTACTGGTAAGTATTTAATCCTAGTGATATATTGGATTCTAACAGAAGGGGTTACTCTATACAAGGCTTACTAGCAGCAAGAAATTGCGTTTTTAGAATCATGGTTGTGAATATTTAGCAATCACAAAAATTTCCTAAACACTAGCTGTGCAGCTACTGAAGTTTAAGTCACAAGCCCAGAAATCATGGTTTGGGAATTTTTTCTTCCATATAGCAGCAAAGTGCTAGCTTTTAAGAGCGTTATGGTAAGGTCGGATTGCAGTTTATGACTCTGTTAATTCAAGTTTATAGGGTATGATCTGATTTTTAAAGTACTTTTTACCTTTTGTGAAGTACCTACACTCACCGCAAGCGGTGAGACTACTACCCTAATTAAGCTAAATTTTTATTAGACAACAAGCAAAACTCGATAATATTAAAAATTGTCAAACAGAGGTATTCTTCTTGGGCAAGTCATATCACTGCCAAGCTCGCTCTGTGGCGGTGATATGAACTACAGACAGGGACTGTGGTAAAATGCCAATAGTTCACCGAAATGCCTGTAGTCGTAAAAACCAAGCGACATAATTGGGTAAGAAAGTAAACAAAGTATTACAGTACCGTGGGACACACGGGATTTTAAGCCTGTGGAGAGTGAGTAAGGCTAGTAGTGCTTGCACTAAAAGCATCGCTCGTTGAATCAGGAATCTTCAGCCAAGCTTGCGCTTTGGCGGTGAGAATGTCAAGTTGTAGCGATGCCATATCACGAAAAAAAGATTAAATTGACTCATTATTAACATTCTCCAAAGAACTTATCCTCTACCTTAGAAGGTGAACAGGTGTGACTTTTTCCATGCCTTAGTATCTTTGGTGAGTGTACGTAAAAAGGCATTGGCTGATGCTGCTTTTCCAAGTGTTAGTTTTTCATAACCAAAATTTGGTAATGGAGAACTGTGTCTGTGGTGAAAGGGTTTTTTGTGAGAAAAGGTTAAGTAAATATCGGAGTGGTAGAACGAATGTACTACAGAGGTACTGTTGAAGGAGCTGCCAACACAGAATCAGGTAGCCGTGTTTTCGTTTACGAAGTAGTTGGTTTGCGTCAGAGCGAAGAAACTGATCAGACGAACTATCAAATTCGTAACAGTGGCAGTGTGTTCATCAAAGTGCCTTACAGCCGCATGAATCAGGAAATGCGACGTATCACTCGCCTGGGCGGCAGAATTGTTAGCATACAACCAGTGAGTGTTTTACAGCAAACCAATGGTAAAGCCACATCTGCTGAATCTGCTTACGAAGGAAATGGTAATGCCACACCTGTCAATGCTGAATCACCAGTCCAGCAACAGCCCCAGAAGAATGAGACGAAAGGCAAGACCATGACTCAAGCGAAAGCTAAAAAAGATGCCCACGCTGACGTTCCTGTCAATATTTACCGTCCTAATGCACCTTACATTGGTAAATGCATTTCCAATGAAGCATTAGTAGGAGAAAACGGTATTGGTATTGTTCAGCATCTCAAGTTTGACCTCTCTGGCGGAAATTTGCGTTATATAGAAGGTCAAAGTATCGGTATTATTCCGCCAGGAGTAGACAAGAATGGCAAACCAGAAAAATTGAGACTGTACTCGATCGCCTCGACTCGTCACGGCGATGATGTGGATGACAAAACTGTATCGCTGTGCGTTCGTCAATTGGAGTACAAGCATCCAGAAAGTGGCGAAACAGTCTACGGTGTCTGCTCTACTTACCTATGTAACCTCAAGCCTGGAGATGATGTGAAAATCACAGGCCCAGTGGGTAAGGAAATGTTACTACCCGCAGATGAAGATGCCAATGTAATTATGATGGCGACAGGGACAGGTATTGCGCCCATGCGTGCCTATCTGTGGCGGATGTTCAAGGATACCGAAAAAGCTGCTAATCCAGAATACCAGTTCAAAGGTTTCTCATGGCTGATTTTTGGTGTTCCCACAACTCCAAATATTCTTTATAAAGAAGAACTGCAAGAAATGCAAGCGAAGTATCCTGATAACTTCCGCTTGACATGCGCCATTAGCCGTGAACAGAAAAACCCCCAAGGCGGCAGAATGTACATTCAAGACCGCGTTGCTGAACATGCAGATGAACTGTGGAGTTTGATTAAGAACGAGAAAACCCACACCTACATTTGCGGTTTGCGTGGTATGGAAGATGGCATTGATGCAGCCCTTTCAGCAGCAGCAGCGAAAGAGGGTGTTACTTGGAGCGACTACCAGAAAGAAATCAAGAAAGCTGGTCGCTGGCACGTTGAAACATATTAATTTTAGTCATTAGTCATTGGTCATTAGTTATTTAGTGACAAAGAACAAATGACATAGACGCGCAAGCGGCTTCTGGTAGAGTAGGACAATTGACCAACAATAATTGTAGGGTGGGCAATGCTCACCCTACAATTATTGTTGGTGAAATTTGGTATAAGATTCGTGGGTGTAAAGCTGGGAATACTAGGTTTGGGTACGGTAGGCACGGGTACGGTGCAACTTTTGCAAGATAGTGCCGGGCGTCATCCTTTGTTGCGAGATGTAGAAATATATCGGGTAGGAGTGCGATCGCTTGACAAACCCCGCGCGGTCAAAATCCCAGATGCTGTATTAACAACAGATTTGGAAGCAATTGTCAATGATCCGCAGGTAGATATCGTCGTCGAAGTCATTGGTGGACTCGAACCAGCGCGATCGCTAATTCTCAAAGCCATTGAAAATGGCAAACACGTTGTGAGTGCTAACAAAGCGGTAATTTCTCGTTTTGGAGATGAAATATTTACTGCTGCCAATCAAGCTGGTGTTTATGTCATGCTAGAGGCTGCTGTTGGTGGTGGTATCCCAGTGATTCAACCCCTCAAGCAATCTTTAAGCGTTAACCGGATTCATACTGTTACAGGCATTGTCAACGGTACGACCAACTATATCCTGACGCGGATGCAAACTGAAGGCAGCAGTTTTAATGATGTCTTAGCTGATGCTCAAAAATTGGGTTATGCAGAAGCTGATCCTAGCGCTGATGTTGATGGCTTGGATGCCGCAGACAAAATTGCTATTCTGGCTTCATTAGCCTTTGGTGGACGCATCAAACTGCAAAATGTCTATTGTGAAGGTATTCGCCAAGTCAGCAAAACAGATATCGCCTATGCCGATAAATTGGGGTTTGTCATTAAACTACTGGCGATTGCCAAAAGAGTTAATCTTCCTTCCATTACCCCATCACCCCATCTTCCCATCTCCGTCAGAGTTCACCCCACCCTAGTTCCTAAGACACATCCCCTAGCCAGCATCAACGGTGTTTATAATGCCATCCTTGTCGAAGGAGAACCAATTGGACAGGTAATGTTTTTTGGGCCAGGTGCGGGTGCAGGTGCGACTGCTAGTGCTGTTTCATCTGACATTTTAAATTTAGTAGCAGTACTGCAAGCCAGTACAACCACACCCAATCCTCTATTGACTTGTGGGCATCAAGACTACTGCGAAATTACGCCATCAGAAGAACTTATTAGCAGATTCTATAGCCGTTTTATCACAAAAGATCAACCAGGAGTAATTGGTAAATTAGGCACTTGCTTTGGTAAATACGGTGTCAGCTTAGAATCAGTTGTTCAAACAGGCTTTCAGGGAGAACTAGCAGAAATTGTTGTTGTTACCCACGATGTCCGAGAAGGAGATTTTCGACAAGCTTTGGCAGAAATTCAGACCTTAGAAGCAATAGACAGCATTCCCAGTTTGTTACGAGTTTTATGAGAAACTTTGTTAGTGGTTATAAAGACCAACCAACAACCAAGCATTAAGGATAATTACCGATGACAGACACGCCTCCCGATCCTAAGTCATCTCAAACTAATGCCCTCGGCTTTGATGAATTTATTGGCATTCTTGTTGCCTTTGCTACTGTCGGGGCAATTTTGTTTTGGTCATTTTCCCGTAAGGAGTCTGGGTGGAACTTCAACAGCTTGCTGCTACCTGACTCTGGTTCGGTTGCTTCTCCCAATACTCTACCTAAGCAAACTGCTCCTAATGTCGAATCTCGCCAACAACTGTCTACATCTGTTGAGGATAAGTTACCTGTAGTCACACCAGAACCTAGTGTTAACTTTACGACTTTACCTCAACAACAAGCACCTTCACTACCTTTTACTATCAACAAAACCATACCACTAGTAATTCCTGAGCAGAAGTCAACTATTCCGCCGCCGATCACATTTACTGATGTACCTGGCGACTTTTGGGCGCGTCGTTTTATTGATGCGCTTTCTTCTCGGAATATCATCAAGGGCTATCAAGATTACACCTTTAGACCAAATCAGCCTGTAACTCGCGCTGAGTTTGCTGCGATCGTAGAACAAGCATTTGGCAAAGAAGTTGGTAAAACCAAGAGTACAATCGCTTTTAAGGATATACCATCTCAGTTTTGGGCAAACTCAGCTATCGACCAAGCTATTAGTATAGGGTTCTTGAAAGGCTACCCTAACAAAGTTTTTAGACCACAACAAAGAATTCCACGAGTACAGGTATTGGTTGCCCTTACTAGTGGTATGAATTTAAATGTTCCTGATTCCCCAACTCAAATTTTAAGTTTTTACAGGGATGCAAAAGTAATTCCTAACTATGCTACCAACAAGATAGCAGCGGCCACAGTCAATGATCTTGTGATCAACTACCCCAACACCAAAACGCTGAATCCAAATAAAGAAGCTACCCGTGCTGAGGTAGCTGCTATGGTTTATCAAGCTTTGGTGCGAACGGGAAGGCTAAACGCAATTGAATCTGAATATATTGTCAAAGCGCCTAATTAAATGTGATTACACAAGTGGTCAAGTGTTGCGAAGAATCTACTTGACCACTTGGGAGGAGGCGAGGTCCAGCAGCAATTCGTGGCGTACCAATAGTGCGATCAAGTAGCGTCTCCCTTTTGGGAGAATCGTCTCTAGCGGGCGCTGCTGCGCCATCGCGCTTGGGTACTGAATTACTCAGTTTTAGGCGTCTTTACCGACTACTTGTGATTTGAGAGTTGCAATTTCACTAGTTAACTCTTCCCTGGTAGAGGCTTTGAGTAAATAACGGTAGATAAACCATGCAGAGTAACCAATACCAATTAATTCAAAGGTCGGTGCTACTAAAGGAATATCATTTAAAGCATCCAAAATTGCTAAGACAACTTTAACAGCGACAATTGCTCCCACAATTAAACCAATTGTAACCAGGGGCTGTTTGTATTTGTTAAAGAAGGTTCCCAAGTATTCAGGTAATGTCGCTAAAAAGCTAGAAGCGACTTCTCCATACTTCAACCATTGGTCTTGAGTTTGCGCAGTAGGCTGGATTTTAGTAATGGTTCCTGTTTGGTTGTTCATTTCTGGCACTATTGCCTCTGGAGACTTTGTTTCTACTACTTCCGGTTCTTGCATTTCCGCTCCCATGATTGTGACAGTTGAGTTACTTTTATCGGGACAATTACAACCAAAAGGCTGTTGAGTCGGCGATGCACTAACACATCACTTTACACATATAGACATGTGCCTTGAACCAAAGTTCAAGTTTTGGTCTTACCAGTTTTGCCCATCTAGTGGACTAACATTGAGACAGGTAAGCTGCTTATGATCGTACTCATTCAAGTACAAATCATGCACCAATAAGTTCATCCCTTATTTATACAAGTCTAAATGCCGATTTTACCTGATATTTAGGCAATCTTAAGCTGTTATTCTCAATGTTGATAGTAGAATTAATATGAATACTTAATAAAACTTTTTATGTATTCACATAGTCTAGACTTTTATAATTATTTGTGGTAAATCATGGCTGTACATGCATATAAAAAAGCTAAAGTAGCTAGCTAGTACCTCCAAAATTTAATGTGAGTTCAACCAAGTATCTATTTTTACCATAAGCACGCGACTTAAGTGCGTGCTAGCTAATAGCGAAAACCCACTGTAAGTGGGTTCAAATGCTTCATAACTTATGCAAAAATTTTATTCTCAAAAATCTTCAAATCATTGGGCGCGTTTTAGCAAAACGCCTAACGCACCGACAATAACATCAGATAATGTGTTAATTAAGTAATGCACCCTACTAAAATATTGAAGAATTTATTTTCTGGTATTCCTTTAGTCCCAATCAGGAATATCCGCGCTGTCACCACCAATGCCGATCCCTGTATTGTATATCTCAGCGTTAGTGATATTAAGGTTATTCATTGATGCGCCATGGACATTAGAATCTAAAATTGTAGCACTGGTAAAATTGACGCCGTTGAGATTGGCATTTTTGAAATTAACATTGGTTGCAAAAGCTGACTCTAAGTTTGCACCTGCCAAGTTTGCACCCGTAAGATCAGCACCTTCAAGATTTGCTCCTTCCAAGTTAGCCCCTTGAAGATTTGCGCCTCTTAAGTCAGCACCAATTAAATGAGAACCACTGAGGTTTGCTCCTGATAGATTGCACTGTATACATTCCCCAGTTGATAACAGCTTTTGTACTTGCTGCGGATTGTTGGCGCTAACTGCACCAGTAAAGAACAGGGGAGCTGCTAAGGTTAAAGCTGCCAATATTTTAGTTTTCATATTTCCCCCTTTAAATTTCAACGTGCTTCCGTTCTTTTCCTCACGATCTAATTATCTCACTAAACAAGTTGTAAAAATGTATTTGTTTCATCAACTGTTTGCGATCGCACTTCGATTCAGACAAGTGCATAAATACTAGCGACCATCAGATAATTAATCATTTCTGGTCATAGTATATGTCTAACGAATGGCATCTGACAAATGTCTATTGTCAGAGTCTGCACATACTTTATTTTCTCACTCTTGGCAGAAGAGGGATTATATATCTTTTCTTTTATCTATTCCATTAGAAATAGATAATGAATTACATAGAATTATTTCAATTTCTCAAAAAATAATTTTTTGCTTAAATGTTACTCAAAATTAAATTTTCTCTGAACCAAGTCAATCGATTTTGGATTTTGGATTTTGGATTTTGGATTTTGGATTTTAGAAAATGGAATTGACCCCACAGATAAATCTGCTTGCTCTGTACCCTGCTCGGAATAATCGGTCAAAAATACTGCTATATTAAATATCAATCATCTTGAACATCTTTAAATTAGCTACTCAGTATTATTATTTTATGTTCGAGATTGAAGTACTAAGAAAAATATCTTTATTAATCAAATATATTTTGCTAAGTATTATTTAGGATTTTATAGCATTCCTAAATCCTTCGTAAAAGACAATATCCCCGACTTTTCCTGCGAAGTCGGGGATCTAAGCTCTGCTATTCTCACAAATCATATAGTATTACTATATATCTAAGACGCAATTAAGCTTACAAGATTGATAGGTAGTTGTAGATATAAACTTACCGCAAATCGATACTTTTTTCAAGCTTTGACCGTTGAGACTAGTTAACGTATAGTCATAATCTGATGAGAGATCAACAAGGCTTGATTTATGGTTCGAGAGCTTGAACGAAAACGCCAGAGTGCAAACTTTCCAGAAACAGCCCCAGCTGCTAATCCGGTGTTTTTTAGAACTTACAGCCGTCGTCAAGAGGCACAAACAAGAGAGACATGGGAACAGGTGTGCGATCGCACCTTGGGAGGTTTAATCAGTTTAGGGAAATTGCAACCACACGAGGCTGACATTCTCGAACGGATGCAGCGTAACTTGAAAGCTTTACCCAGTGGGCGCTGGCTGTGGGTTGGTGGTACAGACTGGATAGCCAAGCCACAGAATTTTTCTGGGGCTTACAACTGCACTTCTACCAACCTCCAAGACTGGAGTGCTTTTGGTTTGATGATGGATTTAGCAATGATGGGTTGTGGTACTGGAGCAGTTTTAGAACCAAAATACATTAACAAATTGCCGCCAATTCGTAATCTTTTAAATGTAACTGTACAGGGAGAAATTGGTTTTACTCCCCGTCTAGAACGACGTGAGTTGACAGAAGTCAAAATAGATAGAGATGCTAACCGCGTTACCATCTATGTAGGAGACAGCCGTCAAGGTTGGGTGCAATCATATCAAAGTTTACTGGAACTCTCTACAGATGAAAGATTGACTCAAGAAGTTCAAGTAATTGTTGATATCAGTGATGTACGTCAAGCTGGAGAAGTTCTTAACGGCTTTGGAGGAGTAGCCAATCCTGTAAAATTGCCTGGACTTTACCAGCGCTGCGCTTCTATCCTCAACAAAGCAGTCGGGCGTAGATTGAATTCTGTAGAATGCTGCTTGTTAATTGATGAAGCGGCTGTGACAATTGTTGCTGGGAATATCCGAAGATCAGCTGGGATGAGGCAAGGCAACAATGATGATAATTTATTTGCGGATGCGAAAGCAAACCTTTGGCAGCAGGATGAAAACGGCAACTGGCGTATCGATCCAGAACGCGATTCACTGCGAATGGCAAACCATACCAGAGTTTTTCACCGTAAGCCGACATTAGAAGAATGTGTTGATGCTGTTCGCAAACAATACTACAGTGGTGAAGGTGCAATTCAATGGGCTGGTGAAGCTGTAGCTAGAGCAAACTTTGATTTACTGTCTACCACCAGCTTGAAAACTGAATTTTTGCAAGCTTATCAACAAGGTAATGCCAAACAGTGGTTGCAGGAACACTATCCCAATCTTGATGCTTGTGAGCTAGAACATCGTTTGGCTCGATTTGCCTTGAATCCGTGTGGTGAAATTATTGGTAGTGACTTCCACTGTAATTTATCAGAAATCCATCTCAATCAAATTGATCCATTTAACTATAAAGAACAGGAAGAAGCCTTCACCGCAGGCGCATTATCTGTAGCCGCCCTTTTGCATCACAAATTCCAAGAGCCACGCTATCAATATAGCCGTGAACTTGACCCGATTGTCGGTGTTTCTTTCACTGGTTTATTTGATTTCTTTGTTCATGCTTTTGGGGTTAATTGGTTACATTGGTGGGCTGAAGAAAGACCAAACACTGCTCAAGGATTGGCGTTTAAGCGTGAAGAAGAAAAATACTTGAGTACGTGGAAAGATATTGTGCATCGGGTAGTTTGGGATTATTGCTCAAAGCACAATCTGAAACGTCCAAATCGTTGCACTACTGTTCAGCCTAGCGGTACGAAATCTTTGTTGACTAGTGCTTCTCCAGGATGGCACCCCCCTAAAGCTCAAAGATTTATTCGCAGAATCACTTTCCGTAAAAATGACCCAGTAGCTTTAGCATGTGTTGATTATGGTTACAATATTATACCTTCTCAATCTGATAAAGATGAACAGGGCAATTTATTAAATGACCCCTTTGATTCTAGAGTTAGTGAGTGGTTGGTGGAAATTCCTGTGGCTGTTCCTTGGGCTGATTTATTAGGTGCTGATCAAATTGACATTAGTCAATTTAGCGCTTTATCTCAGATGGACTTCTATATGCAAGTACAGAAATTTTATGTGACGCATAACACATCTGCTACAATTGAACTGCGAGAGCAAGAAATAGAAACTTTGGGAAGTCGTATATACGAAACTATTCGTGATGATGAAGGTTATATCAGTGCAGCTCTTTTAGCACGATTTGACGATCATCAAACTTTTCCACGTTTGCCCTTTGAACCAATTACAAAGGAGCAGTACGATAAACTTATGCAAGAAGTCATATTACGTCGTAAAACGAATGATTTTCACACAGCATTGAGTCGTTATGATTTCGGTGAATTAATGGAAGTTGGACCCGCAGGTTGTGATTCAGATAAATGTATGATGCCTGAAGAAAATCCTAATTAATTAGTTAACCTAGAAATTAGGAAGAAGGAATAATTTAGATTGATTTTCTTCTTCCTACTTTATTTGAGGACTACTTTCTAACGAACTTCCTCGCACACGCTACGATGAATAAAATTCACAAATTTTGAGACTAATGCAGGTAATTTAGGGGACTATAATTATGTTTTTGGATGAACTGACGCCTATTTTTCAACAATTTACCCAGCACCCTGTATCATTTATGGGTGGTTTCTTCTCTGGGTTACTGCGATTAAATCTTGCTGACGAGCCTGTTAGAAGCTGGCTGGATCAACAAACTGGCTCAAATATTCATACAGCTTCTACCGCTGAACAAACGAATGGTAGGTCAAGTGGTCCTCAATCAATAGCTATTGAATGAACAAAACAATCATTGGTCATTGGTCATTAGTTATTTAGTTATCAGAGGTTATTTATAAAGTAAAAATAAAATTACTGTAGGAGAGCCAGTGCGCTGTTGGAACCCTCAAGATCGCACTGGCTCTTTGATATGCGTCTTAACCCGTCTACTGGCTACTCTGACTTGAAAATGATTGTGGGGGTGTAAGAAGAGTCATATTTTTATTCACCCTGGTGTATGCAGTTCAGTCAGGGCTACTAAAGATTTACTTTATAAGTAATCTCTGAATACATTTCTTTGACTAACTTTTTCAGCTTCATAGACTTGTGCTATTAGCTAAGGGTTAAAACCCTTAGCAGTATATTGAAAAAATTGGGATGCTCCCCGTAGCAATTCTGGTAGAGAGAACATGTATTCGCAAAGGTTGTTTTTTGTTTCAATCAACGCACTCCTAAAGTGGCAAATTTCGCATCTGCACAAATAGGTATATTTGATGTAAGTAGCATGGAGAAACTTTTAAAAAACTCACTTTAACATCAGCAAAACCCCACATATAAGAGAGACTGATTTGAAGTTAAAGATGTTTGTAAAATCTCATACTTTAAAAAATGTCAACATCGGTTATCATATGAGCGTACGCGAAAAATTCAGCCTAAATGTTAGACCAGACGAAATCATTTTCGTTTCTTGTTAACTTTACTTTTGAGCTGAATTTATCGCCTCGAGTTGAGACTTACGTGATCCAAATGACTATTTACGTTGGAAATCTCTCCTACAGCGCTACCGAAGACGATTTGAAAGCTGTTTTTGCCGAATATGGCCAGGTTAAAAGAGTTGTGTTACCGACCGACCGCGATACGGGTAGACTGCGCGGGTTTGCTTTTGTTGAAATGGATGATGATGCCCAAGAGGATACAGCGATTACAGAATTAGATGGCGCTGAATGGATGGGCCGTCAACTCAAAGTCAACAAGGCAAGACCAAGGGAGGATAACCGACGAGGTAGTTGGGCGAAAAGGTAATATATATCTTATCTTTTAAAACTGACGAAAGACAATAATAGCAAATTCCTTTCTTTTTAGGCAAGGTATTTAAGTTACGGTAAGTAACCACAAAGCAGTGAATCGACCTAAAACTAAATAGCAGCTAAATAGCCAGCTAGTTGTGACTTATAAAAAAGTTAGCGACTAGTTGGTTATTGCTGTTTTATATGAGCAGACGATCCTATTTAAGGGTGACAAAATGTTGATTTCTTTAGTTTGTCTAAAGTCACATCTCAATTGTCAAATTACCTTTCTAAGATAGAGGCAGCAACCACAAGTTGCAAGGCACGGGAGTAACCCAGTAAATAGCTAATTGCTATGGAGGACAAAGATAATGACTAAAGCGGCAGAATCTTTAGAACAGTCCATCAAAGATGCTACAGCAAACCGCAGCTTAGATCGTGATTGTACTACTTTATCCCGTCACGTCCTGCAACAACTCCAGACTTTTTCGCCACAGGCACAGGATTTGAGTGCGCTGATGAATCGTATTGGATTGGCTGGTAAACTCATTGCTCGTCATCTCAGTCGCGCTGGTTTAATGGAAGGTGTTCTCGGATTTACAGGCGAGACTAACGTCCAGGGTGAATCTGTGAAAAAAATGGATGTCTACGCCAATGACGTATTTATCGCGGTATTTAAGCAAAGCGGGTTAGTATGTCGCTTGGCTTCTGAAGAAATGGAAAATCCATACTATATCCCCGAAAACTGTCCCATTGGCCGCTACACTTTGCTCTATGACCCCATTGATGGTTCATCTAACACTGATATTAATTTGAGTTTGGGTTCCATCTTCTCAATTCGTCAACAAGAAGGGGAAGATATTGATGGTACAGCAAAAGATTTGCTAGCAACGGGACATAAACAAATTGCTGCTGGATACATCCTGTATGGTCCCAGTACGATGCTGGTCTATACTATAGGAAGGGGCGTTCATTCCTTTACCCTTGATCCTAGTTTAGGGGAATTTATCCTTACCGAAGAAAATATTCAGATTCCTACCCATGGTCCGGTGTATAGCGTGAACGAGGGGAACTTTTGGCAATGGGATGAATCAATTCGCGAATATATCCGTTACGTTCATCGTACAGAAGGTTATACTGCTCGTTACAGTGGGGCAATGGTTAGCGATGTTCACAGGGTGTTAATTCAAGGCGGTGTGTTTCTCTATCCTGGAACTGCTCAAAAACCAGAAGGTAAACTACGCTTACTTTATGAAACAGCTCCCCTTGCTTTTTTGATAGAGCAAGCAGGTGGTCGAGCTACAACTGGGCATGAGAACATTTTAGACGTGATACCAAAGAAACTGCATCAACGTACACCTCTGATTATTGGTAGTAGAGAGGATGTGGCGAAGGTAGAGTCTTTTATTCAAAACGGTCATTAGTAATTGTTGGTTGATGGTTGTTTTTTGGAAAGTAAAACCTACCAACTAACAACTAACTTTAAAAAATTTCTCTAGCAAAGAGAATAAGCAGGAGGGAAAAAATATGACGACAAATCATTTATTTGAGATTAAAAATTACGGTCAAAGTATCTGGATGGATAATTTGACCCGTGACATTATTAAGTCTGGCGAATTGAAAAATTTGGTGGAAAAGAAAGGTATTTGTGGCATTACTTCCAATCCAACTATTTTTGAAAAAGCGATCGCTGGTAATGCAATTTACGACGAAGATATCGAAGCTGGAATAAAAGCAGGATTGCCAACTTACAAAATTTATGAATCACTGGTATTTCAAGATATTCGTGATGCTTGTGATCTTCTGCGCCCAGTTTACAAATCCTCGAATGGGTTAGATGGTTATGTCAGCATAGAAGTACCACCAACAATTGCTGATGATACCGAAGCCACAATTTCTGAGGCTCGTCGCTACTTTCAAGAAATTGGCCGGGAAAACCTCATGATCAAAATTCCTGGCACTGAACCCGGTTTGCCAGCAGTTGAGCAGGTAATATCCGAAGGAATTAATGTCAATATCACGCTGCTGTTCTCCGTAGAAAGCTACATCAACACAGCTTGGGCTTATATTCGCGGCTTAGAGAAACGAGCAGCAGAAGGTAAAGATATCAGCAAAATTGCATCTGTAGCTAGTTTCTTTCTTAGCCGAATTGACAGCAATATTGACGGTAAAATTGATGACAAGCTAGCCAAAGGCGTTGACAATCTCAATGTTGAAGCCAAGCTAAAAGCAATTAAAGGAAAAGTAGCGATCGCTAACGCAAAGATTGCTTATCAGGAATATAAAAAGATTGTGCAAAGCGATCGTTGGCAAGCGTTGGCGGCTAAAGGTGCAAAAGTGCAGCGCCTACTGTGGGCCAGCACCAGCACCAAAGATCCCCAATACAGCGACGTGATGTATGTTGATGAGTTGATTGGTCAGGACACCGTTAACACCTTACCACCAGCAACCATCGAAGCTTGTGCTGACCACTGCAATGTCGCTAACCGAGTGGAAACAGACGTAGATGAGGCTTACAACCTGATCGCAAACCTCAAAGATCCAGACGTGAACATCGACATCAATACAGTGATGGATGAACTGCTTTTAGAAGGAATCGACAAATTTGTCAAGCCCTTCCAATCCTTAATGGATTCTTTAGAAAATAAAGTCAAGCAGTTGTCGCCAGTATAAGAATAAGGGACAAGGGAGACACGGGGACAAGGGAGAATTGGTTACTTATAACTTAGTCTCCCCACACTTCCCACACTTCCCACACTTCCCACACTCCCCACACTCCCCACACTCCCCCAATCCCCGATCCCCGATCCAACATCTCAAACCTAAAATTCAAAATTCATTCCTATGGTCAGTCTGCTAGAAAATCCTTTGCGGGTCGGTCTGCAACAACAAGGGATGGCCGAACCCCAGATAATAGTCATCTTTGGTGCTTCTGGAGACCTTACTTGGCGCAAACTTGTGCCATCACTATATAAATTAAGACGCGAGAGACGCATTCCACCAGAGACAACCATCGTTGGCGTAGCACGTCGGGACTGGAGCCACGAATACTTCCGCGAACAAATGCGAAAAGGTATGGAAGAGGTTCATGGCGGTGTTGGTCCAGAGGAACTCTGGCAGGACTTTTCTCAAGGATTATTTTACTGCCCTGGTAATATCGATAAGCCCGAAGATTATCATAAACTGAAGACTTTTTTGCAGGAGTTAGACGAAAAACGGGGAACACGAGGAAACCGGATGTTCTACCTTTCTGTGGCGCCCAACTTCTTTGCAGAAGCAATTAAACAACTAGGAACTGGAGGAATGCTGGACGATCCCTACAAACATCGTCTAGTTATTGAAAAACCTTTTGGTCGAGATTTGGCTTCTGCTAAAAGTCTGAACTTAGTAGTGCAGAAATATTGTAAAGAACAGCAAGTCTACCGCATTGACCATTACTTAGGTAAAGACACAGTTCAAAATTTGCTGGTATTTCGCTTTGCCAATGCTATTTTTGAACCGTTGTGGAATCGTCGCTTTGTTGACCACGTCCAGATTACCGTAGCTGAAACCGTCGGGGTAGAAGACCGGGCTGGCTACTATGAAAGCTCCGGCGCCCTGCGGGACATGTTGCAAAATCATTTGATGCAACTTTATTGCTTGACAGCAATGGAAGCTCCCAATGCTATGGATGCAGACAGTATCCGTACAGAAAAAGTTAAAGTATTACAAGCTACACGTTTAGCAGATATCAACAATTTAAATCTCTCGGCTGTGCGTGGGCAATACAGTGCTGGTTGGATGAAAGGTAAGCCTGTACCAGGGTATAGAGAAGAACCAGGAGTCAATCCTAATTCGACTACACCCACTTACGTAGCGATGAAGTTTCTCGTTGACAACTGGCGCTGGCAAGGAGTTCCCTTTTACCTACGTACTGGTAAGCGAATGCCAAAAAAAGTTAGCGAGATTTCTATCCACTTCCGCGAAGTTCCTTCTCGGATGTTTCAATCCGCAGCCCAACAGATGAACGCCAATATTTTAGCAATGCGGATTCAGCCGAATGAAGGTATTTCTCTGCGCTTTGAAGTCAAGATGCCTGGCGCAGATTTTCGCACTCGTTCCGTTGATATGGACTTTAGTTATGGTTCCTTTGGCATCACCGCAACTTCTGATGCCTACGATCGCCTGTTTTTAGATTGTATGATGGGCGATCAAACATTGTTTACACGGGGGGACGAAGTAGAAGCAGCTTGGCAGGTTGTCACACCAGCTCTTTCTGTGTGGGATGCACCCGCAGATCCAACAACCATTCCCCACTATGAAGCCGGAACCTGGGAACCCGTGGAAGCGGAATTATTGATTAACCAAGATAGTCGCCGTTGGCGCAGACTCTAGAAACTAGTCATTAGTCATTAGTCATTAGTAAAAACAAATGACCAATGACCAATGACAAATGACCAATGACAAATAACAAAATAATTCTTATGACTACCCAAGCTCCTACTATTTTTTCACTACAGGCTCCCAAGGATGTTTCGCTTACAGATATTGAAGCGGAACTCGGCCAAATTTGGCAAAGTTACGGCATGGCTGGCGAAGATGGTACACTTCCGGCGGCGACAAGAGCAACCACATTTACTTTGGTGGTTTACGAGTCAGAAGAAACTCAACATTTACTCGCCGCTTTGGGATTTTACAATGGTCCAATTGATGGTATTCCTGGTCCGCAAACCCAAGCAGCACTGAGGGAAGTACAGAAGAAGTACGGGTTAACAGAAACTGGAAAAGCTACAGAGGAAACTTTGACTCTGTTGCGGGAAGAAGTTGCCAAACGTTACAAGAGTGGGACAACAGAAAATGGGTCTGCATCTTATAGTTTAGATTCAAAAGGCCCTAGAATTGCTGACGAAATTGCTCTGCGTAACCCCTGTCGGATTATTACTCTTTTACCAGTAGTCGGAGAAGACGAAGGCGTGAAAGCACAAGTCTCTGCCTACTGTCCCATTCAAAAAGGTACATCCACCAGTCTGGTATGTTGTGAATACATCACCCTTACCGGAACCGCCGCCGCCTTAGAACGGATTGGTGGTATGATACCAGCGTTGACGATTGGCGGTTTACCTAAGTTTTTATGGTGGAAAGCCACGCCAGATGCCAATAACGGTTTATTCAAACGCTTGGCAGCAATATGCAACAACGTTATTGTAGATTCTTGCAACTTTAACAAACCAGAAACAGATTTACTCAGCCTACAATCATTGGTGGAAAATGGTGTACCTGTGGCTGATTTGAACTGGCGTCGCCTCTCTGGATGGCAAGAATTGACAGCAGAAGCTTACGATCAACCCCAACGTCGCGACGCCCTGATTGAGATTGACAAAGTAAATATTGATTATGAAAAAGGTAACTCCACACAGGCGTTACTGTTTTTAGGTTGGTTGGCAAGTCGTTTGAATTGGCGTCCGGTTTCTTATCAAAAAGAAAGCGACGATTATGACATTACCCGCGTCAGCTTTAGCACCGATAACCAACGGCAAGTAGAAGCTGAATTAGCAGGAGTCCCTGTAGCTGATGTGGGCGAAGTTCCAGGCGACTTGATTGCTTTACGTTTAACTTCTACCAATCCCCAAGCTAACTGCGGTACTGTAATCTGTACGGAAACTGGCGGTTGTATGCGGATGGAAACCCAAGGTGGCGCCCAATCTGCTGGATTATTCCAGCAGGTAACTTCACTTTCTGAACAAAAAGCCGAAGTTTTGTTGAGTCAACAGGTACAACGTTGGGGAAATGAAGCGCTGTTTGAAGAAAGCCTAGCAGTTATAGGGCAAATACTCAAATTAGGAAAAGGGTAATGGGTAATGGGTAATAGGATAGAAAATCAGGCGTTGCTGAATGCGGTATGAATCCGAATGTAGAGACACGATATATCGTGTCTCTACAAAGATTTTGGCATTACGCAAAATCATTTTCATACATGAAATCAGCAATGCCGAAAATCAGTTACCAATTACCTATTACCAATGGCTTTAATTATTGCAGGAGAACGTAGCGGGGTGGGTAAGACAACAGTCACACTCACCCTGCTGGCGTCTTTGTGTCGGCGATCGCACAAAGTACAATCTTTCAAAGTAGGGCCGGATTATATAGATCCGATGTTTCATCAGCATGTGACTGAACGTGCTTGTCGGAATTTAGACCCAATCTTAACTTCAGAAACCTACGTACAGCATTGTTTTACTTGTCACAGTCAAGGGATGGATTATGTCCTAATTGAGGGCGTGATGGGTTTGTTTGATGGAGTAACCCCTCCCCAACCTCTCCCCTTACTAAGGGATGGGGTTAATGATTATGCTAGTACTGCTCATATAGCAAGACTATTAAATTTACCTTTAGTGTTGGTGATTGATTGTAGTCGCTTGTCTGGTTCTGTTGCTGCGATCGCTCACGGTTATAGTTCTTTTGATCCCAGAATTAAAATAGCTGGATTAGTCTTAAATCGTGTGGGTAGCGATCGCCACTTGCAATTGCTTAAAGACTCTCTCACACCACTACAGTTACCAATTCTTGGTGTACTGCGTCGCCAAGACAACATTACCATTCCTGATCGTCACCTTGGTTTAGTACCCACAGTTGAACTTCCTGAACTCAATGCTTTGATTGAGAGATTTGCTGATTTGGGTGACATTTGCTTTGATTGGGAGAAGTTGTTACCGTTGCTGAGAATGGAAGGATACGGGGACAAGGGAGACAAGGGAGACAAGGGAGACAAATTGCTTGCTTGTCTTTCATCTACTGTAAAGATTGCTGTGGCACGCGATCGCGCTTTTAATTTTTACTACCAAGACAATCTTGACTTGTTACAACAACTGGGTGCAGAGTTGGTTTTTTGGAGTCCTTTAGAAGCTCCTGAGCTACCAGAAGGAGTGGAGGGTATGTACTTTGGTGGTGGGTTTCCAGAAGTATTTGCCCAACAACTTGCGGAAAATACTGATGCTAAAGCAGCAGTTCAGACAGCAATTATGGCGGGAATGCCAACAATTGCCGAGTGTGGTGGGTTGATGTATTTGTGTGAGCAAGTTATCGATTTTGCAGGTAAATCTTGGTCAATGGTGGGAGTGTTACCTACAACCGCAGTTATGAGTGGACGATTAAGTTTGGGATATCGCCGCGCAGTTACCCTGCAAGATAGTTTGTTAGTAAATGCAGGAACAACAGTTTATGGACATGAATTTCATCGTTCCTATTTAATGTCTAATTTTGAGCAGCCACTATTTCAAACTTATCGCTTTGATAATGAAGAATTTATAGGGTGTGAAGGATGGGGATCTAACTTACCACATCTCAATCTTCACGCCTCTTATATTCATATGCACTGGGGTGCTTCCCCAGAAATTCCCCAAAGGTTTTTAAGACGCTGCTTGAGTGAGTAGACTTGTTGGTTTTTGGTCGTCTTGATTAAATAAAAAACCCCCAATAGGGGGTTAATGTCATCAAATAAGGGAGTAAAAAGTAATACTCACAGTATATATAATAATCCGAATAGGATTATCCAAATTACGTCTACGAAGTGCCAATAAATTTCGGCAGCTTCAATACCAAAGTGCTTTTCACTACTGTAGTGGTCTTTTTTGAGCGATCGCCACAATACTGCCAAGATTGCTAAAACACCAATCGTCACGTGCAAACCGTGGAAACCAGTCAAAACATAAAATGCACTGGCGAACAAATTAGTTGTCAGACCAAATTCCAGGTGGAAGTATTCATACATTTGTCCCACCAAGAAAATTATCCCCATAACAGCAGTAATTGCAAACCACATTTGCATACCCCGCACATCATTCTTTTTAATAGCGGTATCGGCATTATGAATAACAAAACTGCTAGCAATTAGGTTTATGGTGTTGATACCGGGAAGCAACAGTTCTAATTCTGGAGTACCTTCTGGTGGCCAAGCAGGTAATGTCGAACGAAAAGCTAAATAGGCTCCGAACAAGCCCATAAAAATCATGCCTTCGGCAACTAGAAATACAATAAGTCCAAACAGACGATAGTCATGATGTTCTTCGTGATGAGCAGTTTCTGCTGCGTGGTGATAATTTAGGGCTGTTTTTGCTGGGTCAATAGTTTGACTCATGAATCTTTTTTAAATTATGAATTGTGAATTATGAATTATGGATGATGAATTCAGGATTCATCATTCATAATTCATCATTAAATTAGATTTCGCCTTTTTCAGCTGCGATCGATGGATAGGGTTCGTCGGGATTGGCGCGTAAAACTGAGTTTGGCCCTGCTGACAAAGCTGGATCGGAACTAGATAAAGGTACACCTTCTCTAGCTCTTTCCAAACCGTAGTCGTAGGGGCCAGTAGCCAATACAGGGGGTTTATCAAAATTCTCAAATGCTGGAGGTGAAGCAGTCATCCACTCCAGAGTTAGAGCTTTCCAAGGATTATTACCAGCCTTGGGACCATACATCCAACTCCAAATCACATTGACAATAAAAGGTAAAGTCGAAACTGCGAGTATGTAAGAACCATAGGTGCAAATTTCATTGATCAAGGCAAATTTGGGATCATACTGGGCAATACGGCGGTTCATACCCATTAATCCGAGTTTGTGCATGGGTAAGAAGGTCATATTCAGACCAATGATGGTAAAAGCAAAATGAACCTGACCCCAAAATTCGTTTAGCATTCGTCCCGTCATTTTTGGGAACCAGTGGTAGAAAGCGGCATAGATACCCAAAACACTACCACCAAACAAAACGTAATGCAGGTGGGCAACTACAAAATAAGTATCATGAACGTGGATATCAAAAGGCACTGCTGCCAACATGACTCCACTGATACCACCAATCACAAAAGTTCCCACAAAGCCGATCGCAAATAGTAAAGCAGTACGATCAACGCGGAGTTTACCACCCCACATAGTTCCTAACCAACTGAAAATTTTAATACCCGTAGGTACGGCGATGATCATCGTCGTGATCATGAAAAACATCCGCAACCAACCAGGAATACCACTGGTGAACATGTGGTGCGCCCACACAATTAAACCCAGAAAGCTAATTGCCAAAGAAGAGTAGGCGATCGCCTTATAACCAAAAATTGGTTTGCGGGAGTGAACGGGGATCACCTCAGAAATCACCCCAAAGAAGGGCAAAATCATGATGTAAACTGCTGGGTGAGAGTAAAACCAAAACATGTGCTGGTATACTACTGGATCACCACCGCCAGTCGGATTAAAAAATGTTGTACCTGCTAATAAATCAAAGGCAAGCAAAATTAAGCCTGCTGCTAGCACAGGCGTAGACAATAGTACTAAAGCTGAAGTTGCCAACATTGCCCAACAGAACAAGGGCATTTGATGGAAACCCATGCCAGGGGTACGCATTTTTAGGAGAGTGACGAGGAAATTAATTGCCCCCAAAATCGACGATGTACCCAACAGCAGGATACTCATAATCCAGATTCCCTCACCCACTTGGCCTGTTACCAAACTCAGAGGAGGGTAAGAAGTCCAACCTGCATCTGGAGCATCACCTACAGCTAAACTGGCGATCAGCATCAAACCTGCTGGAGGAATCATCCAGAAAGCTAAGGCATTAAGGCGAGGGAATGCCATATCTTTTGCCCCAATCATCAGTGGCATTATGTAGTTAGCAAAACCCGCACCCGCAGGCACAATCCACAAGAAAATCATGATTGTGGCGTGCAGCGTAAACAAGCTGTTGTAGACTTCAGGAGTTACAAAATCTACTTCTGGAGTTCGGAGTTCGGTACGTACCAAATCAGCCATCACCCCGCCAATACAGTAGAAGATGAAAGTGCTGACTAGATATTGAATACCAATGACTTTGTGGTCAGTGTTAAAGGTAAAGTATTCCCACCATTTTCTAATCCCTGGTTCGTCTGCCTCAGCAGGGATATTAGCTGTTTCTTGTATTTGTGCTTGTGTCATAAAAATCTATTGTCATTTATCATTTGTCTTTTGTCATTTGTCTTACTCTACGAGAAGCCGCTTGCGCGTCTATGTCATTTGTTCTTTGGGAAGAAGCTAATGACTAATGATTAATGACTAATGACCAATGACTATTTTTTGTGAAGTTGATGTAGCATTTCTGGCTGAATTTTCATGTCTTGAGTGTATGGGGCAAGATATTCAGCTGGGGATAGTTCGCTAGGGTTCACGGCAACTGCTTGATTCAGAGTTTCGGCACTAGCAATCTGCTGTTCTTGTATCCATTTTTCAAAGGCTTCTGGTTTTTCTACTATGACTTGTGTCCTCATCGCGCCGTGGTAAGGACCACATAATTCCGCACAAATTACAGCATAATCGCCTTCTGTCTTGGGTGTAAACCGAATTTCTGTTTGCCGACCGGGGATCACATCTTGCTTGAGACGAAATTCTGGCACCCAGAAAGCATGGATGACGTCATTAGCTGTCATATTTAGTCTCACTTCCTGGCCAATGGGAACGTGCAATTCACCAGAGGTAATACCTGTATCTGGGTAGGTGAAAATAAACGCATACTGCAAACCTGTGACATTAATCACAAGTTCCGGTGGTTTGCCTTGGTTTTCTCGACTAGCACCAATCGTGGGAGCAACACTACCGACACCGGGAGCATCCTGTTTTTGGGGAATTTGGTCAGCATTACGAACTGCTGCGGTGGCTGGATCTTGCATTGCCTCATCAGATTTCTGTTGATTGAGGTTGGGTTGATCACTTCCTTGTGTATCGGTCAATGTTGCTGCGATCGCTGCCCCTGGCATTTTCATTGCTTGAGGGGTCATCGGTGCGTCGTGAATGGCATGGGGATCAAAGCCACCCATCTCATTGTAGACATCAAAACTGTAAACAGAGATACCAATGACAATAATCGCGGGGATCGCTGTCCAGAGAATCTCTAGTGGTACATTGCCATGCACTGGCTGACCATCTGTATCATCACCTGCACGTCGGCGATATTTAAAAGCAGTGTATATTAAAACACCTTCTACAATTAAAAATATACCTGTAGATACGATCATCATTGCATTGAACAGGCCATCCACTAAAACAGCTTCATCGGAAGCCTGGGTAGGTAACAGACCATGATTTTGACCATACCAGAGGCTGACTACTGTCAGCACGATGCCAATAAGTAATGTCCAGATTGAACTTGGAATTTTCACGGTTGATAAAGTTAATGACTTTACTACTTAGACGGAACTGCTCACTTACTACGGTAGTCCAGCCTACAGGAGATAGAGTCCTAGAAAGTAAAATCATTATTAATTTTTAAGCTGATTTTTCAATCCTCAACAGAATGTATTGCTTGGATATGTCGGAGGTTAGATGCAAATTAAGAGAAAACTTTTCTTAAGCTAGAAGTATCTCTAGCAGTCTATTGTCTACAACTTGAAAAATACCTAAAGCTTAGGCGCAAAGTAACCAAGGTGCTTCAAAGTATTAAGTGAGAGCCGAACTTTCACCCGAATTTTCATAAGCTAGGGTGGAGATGTGGATTTTGAATTTTGCGAAAAGTTTGAGCGCAGGTTTCCTCCGTACTCTAACGAGAAGCCGCGCAAAGCGCGTCTACGCGAAGCGTCCCGGAGGGAACTTCAAAGCTTTTCAAGATGGATTTTGGACTTTGGGAACGACGTTTCAACCAAGTCACAACTCCTCTATCGATCATCCAAAATCCCCAAGCCCCTAAATGGATGGCATGGACAATCTCTATAAAGTCCAAATCGACTGGTAAACGTTTGAAATTTTGTGGCTCACGAAGAGCAACTCAAAGGTATCTTTCATGAGCGAATTTGTTCTGGAACAACAAAATGTAGAGGCAGTAGGACAACAGCAAAATCCCAAGGATAGAATTCGACGCTGGGTGTGGAGAATGTGTGTAGCCACTTTGATTTTGATGGCGATCGGCAGTGCCACCCGCGTCATGAATGCAGGATTAGCTTGTCCAGACTGGCCTTTGTGCTACGGTAAACTAGTACCAACCAAGCAAATGAATTTCCAGGTGTTTCTGGAATGGTTTCATAGATTGGACGCGTCATTAATTGGGATCAGCGCGATCGCACTCGTGGGTGTATCTTGGTGGAATCGTCGCTCTTTACCCAAGTGGCTTCCTTGGGCATCCACATTTGCCTTATTTTTAATTATCTTCCAAGGTGTGTTAGGTGGACTCACTGTTACTGAACTGTTACGGTTTGATATAGTGACTGCTCACTTGGGAACAGCTTTAGTATTTTTCTGTACTCTATTGGTGATTGGTACTGCACTCACTCCCTACCAAGCTACCGGAAGTGTTGGTAAATTACCTTGGGTAGGTTTAATTGCCACTATTTTGGTTTACGTACAGAGTCTTCTCGGCGCTTTAGTCGGTTCTCGCTGGGCGCTACACCAATGTTTCGGAGGCTACGAACTTTGTAATGTGATGTATAGTCACATCTTTGGCTTGATCCCACCGACAGTGGCAATATTGGCACTGGTATTTATGGCTTGGCGTACACCAGCACTCCACCCAGCTCTACGCAAACTGGCAAATATGGCTGGTGGATTATTGGTTTTACAATTGATCGTAGGATTTGCTACTTTCCGGTTACATCTCCAAGTCGAACAATTAACAGTCTCTCACCAAGCTATAGGGGCAAGTTTGCTGGGTATTTTGGTAGTTTTCACTGTTCTGTCATTACGCGATTGGGCAGCCAACCGCGGTATTAACGCTGACATGAATACTGAGACTGCCAATCCACTTCTAAGTTAATCAGTTAACAGTTAACAGTTAACAGAAAGGAACACTGATAACAGTGAACTGTTATGAAAAAGAGCTACTAGTAACTGATAACTGATAACTGACTGATAGCAACAGCATACAAATTATTGAATATTAAGGAATTAGTGCCAAAATGATTGAGACTAATGTCTCGAAGCAGCATGAATCATTTTTACAGATTCTGCAAAGCTATTACCAACTAACTAAACCCAGAATTATCCCATTGCTCTTAATTACCACAGCTGGCAGTATGTGGATCGCAGCAAAGGGGCAGGTAGACCCGGTGCTGTTGCTAGTAACTCTGTTTGGTGGCACTTTAGCTGCTGCTAGCGCCCAAACAATTAACTGTATTTATGACCGGGATATAGATTATGAGATGGAGCGTACCCGTCATCGTCCCATCCCTTCTGGTAGGATACAGTCACGTGATGCTTTAATTTTTGCGATCGCTCTAGCTGTTATTTCCTTTAGCCTATTGTCAGTATTTGCCAACTTGCTAGCCGCCTCCCTAGCAATGGCTGGTATAGTTTTTTATGTTTTAGTTTATACTCATTGGCTAAAGCGTCACAGCACCCTCAATATTGTCATTGGTGGAGCCGCAGGAGCGATTCCGACCCTAGTAGGTTGGGCGGCTGTTACTGGTAGTTTAAGCTGGACAGCGTGGTTATTATTTGCAATTGTCTTTTTATGGACACCGCCTCATTTCTGGGCTTTAGCCTTGATGATTAGCGAGGATTACGCAAAAGTTGGTGTACCAATGCTACCAGTAGTTGCCGGTAATCCAGCGACTGTGCGCCAGATTTGGTGGTATACCTTAATCACAGTCGCAGCCACACTGATGCTAATTTATCCTTTGCAGCAAACAGGATTTGTTTATGGTGCGATCGCCCTATATTTAGGCGGAGTATTCATTTACAAAGCTTGGCAATTGCTCCATAATCCAAGCGATCGTAATTTAGCCAGAGGATTATTTATCTATTCCATTTCTTACATGATGCTGTTATGTCTGGGTATGGTAATTGATAGTCTTCCTCTTACCCATCATGCAATTAGTTTTGTAGTGAGTCAGTTGCATTTGGTGAACTGAAAGGTAGATCACTGGAATTAGACCGGGTTTTTCTCAAACCCGGTTTTTATTTTTATTTAAATTATTGGCTTTGCTGATTTTATGTATGAAAATGATTTTTAGATGATTTCAAAATCCTTGTACCAGACCCGATATATCGCGTCTGGTACATCTAATTCATACCGCGATTCAGCAACGCCAAATTATTTAATTGCAGAAAGAGCGTGTCCACAGACACCAGCAGCTATACCAGCCGAAGCCACCAAAGAAGGCTGATTCTTAACGACACCAACAATAGCTGCTAAGAAAAGAGCAAAAAAAGCACTCAACGCCATTTGACGTAAAATACCCATCTTGAATCCTCTAGCTAGATTTAATAGGGCTGACACTAATATAATTATCTATTAATTTTGTTTATAGAAATAAAAATAAATTATACAAATTATTCAATTTTAAAAATTATTCTCGTTACCAGGTTTAACCTGGTAACGAGGGTTTAAAGGCTTCGCATCCTGATACTACAAACTAGTGCAAGTTGTCAGTCTCTGTATTTGTAACATTCGTAGCATTTGTATTTATATTTGTCTTTGTCTCTGTCTTTGCCTTTGTCGTCTCTACCACCAATAATTTGACTAGATTCAACAGATTCGATGTGATTCAGATCAGAAATAATCATGACTTTCTCCTGGGAATTAATTAATGGTAATTGCTATGATTTTAAGGATGTTTGAAAAGCGTTGGACTGCGATTTATTAGTACCGATTGTAATTAACTTTCACTTCTCAGACATCCTCTTAGCCTCACTTACAAAATCAGGTGAGCGATAACCTTAGTACCCTAATTTAGGTATTGCTGACTGGACATTCATATGTCCAAAGGTAGAACCTACATCTATCAAAAGTTGAACTCAATCTCTGGCTATAAATTAGCTATCCAAAAGCTTGTAATTTTAACTTTAAAAATAAATTTATTAAGTGTTTTTCTGGAATCAATTAGGATGTTAAAACGCGTATTTGTTGGCATAATATTTATCGTGTTAACCCAATTAATTATTTACAACCAGTTGCAAAAATAGTCATATTTTCATACCAAACACCTTGGTCAGTTGCCATTGCTTCTATTTTTTGACGATACTCTGCTTGCAATTCTTGCATTTGCTCCACATAAATCTGTAATAAGGGATTTTCTCTAGGATGAAACCATCCTCCATTCCATTCTTGAGCTTTCTCAACACTACGGTAAAAACCAAATTGTTCGCTTTTGACTTGAATATCTTTAAAACCAGCTTCTCGGAGCAAATTTTGGCACTTATGGTGAGTTCCTGTTGGCTCGTTAATATTTGTCAGTGAAATACCATATTTGGCACAAATTTCAATAATGAGTGATGCTTCACATGACTCCTGAGAGCAAGCAGAAAAACCAACAATGCCACCTTGTTTTAGAAAACGATACCATTTTTGTAAAGCAGCAGGAATATCTGTAAAGTAAACTATTGCTGTAGAACAAATAATTACATCAAAACTTTCATCATGAAAGTCTATATACTCTGCATCTGCTTCTATTAATTCAATATTTTGCAAGCCTAATTCCTCTATTTTGCGTTTGGCTTGCTCAAGCATTCCTGACGAAAAATCTACTCCAATTACTTTTCCTTCTGAGCCAACAATTTGAGCAGTAGGGATAGCAATGATACCTGTACCAGTTGCTATATCTAGTATTTGTTGTCCCTTTTTTAATTTAACTAACTCTAATAAAGGCAAAGTGCGACGAATAGTGTAGTGATTGTCGTAACTAGTTCTGCTGTTGAAAAAATCAATTACTTCTTGTTTGTACTGTTGTTCGTATTGGTTGCTGCACATAAAATTGTCAGGAAAAATATAGACTAAGTTTAAACTAGAAAAATATAAAAAATAAATGATATTTAGAAGAAAATTTCGTAAATCGCCCAAGTTTCTTGAAACAGCTTGATTTGTCCGATTGCTTCACTTGTGAGTGCTGCTAATAGCATTTGCTAGTGTAGTAAAGTAATACATGCTTAAAATAACTGGCTTAATATGGCTAATTTAAATCTGCGTCGCCCCCAAAATATTAGTGGTGACTTTTATGTCGATACCACTTGTATCGACTGTGATACCTGTCGTTGGATGGCTCCAGAAGTATTTACTGAAGCTGAGGGAATGTCAGCAGTATATCAGCAACCAGCGAACTATAAAGAAAGATTAAAAGCATTGCAAGCACTTTTATCTTGTCCTACGAGTTCAATTGGAACTGTTGAAAAGCCTCAAGATATCAAAATTGTTCAGTTCAGTTTTCCGATTCCTGTAGAAGAAAATGTCTATGATTGTGGCTACCATTCGGAAAAATCCTATGGTGGAACCGGCTACTTTATTCAACTATCAGAAGGTAATGTTTTAGTAGATTCTCCTCGCTTTACACCACCTCTAGTCAAGCGTTTAGAAGAAATGGGAGGAATACGTTATATGTACCTAACTCACATAGATGATGTGGCAGATCATCAAAAATATGCACAACATTTTGGGTGTCAACGTATTCTACATAAAGATGATATTAATGGGGGTACTCGTGATGTTGAAATTCAATTGACTGGTTCAGAACCTTTTGAGTTAGCTTCTGATTTATTGATTATCCCAGTTCCTGGACATAGCAAAGGACACACTGTCTTGCTATACAAAAATAAGTTTCTCTTTACTGGCGATCATCTGGCTTGGAATGATGATATTGACCAGTTAATTACTTTCCGTGATTATTGTTTTTATTCTTGGTCAGAATTAATTAAATCAATGCGGAAGTTGGCTAATTATACTTTTGAGTGGGTGCTTCCAGGTCACGGACGGAGATATCATGCAGATGCAGAAACTATGAAAAAACAAATACACAAATGCGTTGCGTGGATGGAAAACCAATAACGCAATTAGTATTGATGAAAATAGTTTGGAAAAGTTTACAAAATAGCCAAGAAACCGGGTTTTAATCATATGATTAAAACCCGTTTTTTATATAAACATCCTCACTTCATCACTACATACTTCCATACACAGTAATCTATTTCCGGAATTTCACGAAGAAACTTAGTAGCATATTGTGTAGTTGCTTGCCGAAGTAATATATAGAACCATTAATCACGGGAGCGATCGCACTATTCTTAATCAAGAAACTACATTGATTGAGATCTAGGAAAAAGTTTTGATGGAGCTTTTGGAAATATCATGCAAAAGCTGAAAGTCCAATCGCCTAATACCGCAGACGCTTTAGAAACAGAACAGCAGTTTTTAGCATATTTTCGCAATCAGTTAGGTTTAGAAAAATCTCATCATGTTTTAGGCATGGAAGTATCAAAACACCAAAACAATCTTACCCGTGGTCGAACCAGATTCAATTAACTGGTGTGCTTTTGCTGCTTCAGCTAAGGGTAACTCATGACTTACATGAATTTTCAACTTACCTGCATCAATATATTTAGCACACTCTGCTAATATTTCTGCTTGGTGCTGCTGTGCTTCCACCATCCCTTCCACCATTGGTATAAGCATTAATTCTAAACCAATGCGAAGATTACGGTTTCTCGCAGTTCTCCAAACAGTATTAGTATTTGGTTCTAAAATTGTCACAATATCGCCATACATCCGTACAGCTGGGAAGGTTTTATGAAAAGTTTCTCCACCCACAGTATCAAAAGCCAAGTCTACACCTTCGCCACCAGTCCAATCTAAAACTGCTTGGACAAAATCTGTTTGTTTATAGAAAATCGGATAATCTGCACCGAGTTGTTTGACAAAATTTGCTTTTTCTGGAGAACTTACTGTTGTGCAGACATCTGCGCCTTTAAGTTTAGCTAGCTGAATTGCCACATGTCCAACACCACCAGCACCAGCATGAATTAAGACGCGATCGCCTGGTTCTAATCTTCCACGTTCATATAAAGCTTCCCAAGCCGTAATTAATACTAAAGGTGCTGCTGCGGCTGCTGCAAACGAGACAGATTTGGGTTTGTGGGCTGCAAAGCGCTCATCTATTGTAGTATATTCAGCATAATTACCTTGGTGTTCCCCCAACCCACCATTACAAAAATATACTTCATCACCAACGTTAAAATTCTTGACACCAGCACCAACAACTTCAACTACACCTGCACCATCACAACCTAAAATAGCAGGCATTTGATCGGGGTAGAAAGTGCCACGTTTGCGAAGTTTGGTATCAATCGGGTTAACACCAGCTGCTCTTAAGTGTATCAAAAGTTCAGTTTCACCAACAGGAACACCAGGATTTGTCACATCTTGTAGTTGCAGAACTTCAGGGTTTCCGGGTGCTGTCATTAATACTGCTTTCATGACTTATTCCTCCGCGTGCTTGCATTTGTCAATGTAGCGCAAACAGGTAGAGCGATCGCATAGATAAGTTAAAAACAGATCCAGAAAAACAGGGAAAACCTTTTGTTGACAAACTCAAGGGATATCGTAGTGTTAGGGCTGTAGGTCAACGTTACAGAATCATACACTCATGCAGAAATTGTTAGAGGACTTAGAGAAGTAAGATTTCAAACATCTATCTATAGAAATAGATTTATCAAAAGTAAGAAACTTCACAGAGATGTTATCAGTCTGATGATTCACATTCTCCGAAAATTTTCTTATGCCAGAACAAGCTCAAGGTATTCCAGGAATACCTGATCTTACGCATCCTACCGAACTAGTTCAGTTTGGAACTCATATCCTCAAAGGTTCGCTGTTATTAGTACTTATAGTTATTGCTTTGGGAATTGCGATCGCTCTGCTCAACTTCTCCCTGCGTCGTAATCAAGCAGAACAGGCAAATTTTATTGATGAATGGGCAATTCGCTATTCGCAAATTTTATCAGGATTACCACACTTAACTCTAATTTTAATTTTATTAATTGGAGGATTTTTTCTTTGCTCAACTTTAAGTAACAGATATCACCATTGGGAACAAGCAAAAGTAGCACAAGTAGCAGAAAGTGTTGCTGGCGACAGACTAGAACAAATCGCACCGCAAATACGTTATGTAGTGCAAGTACCCTACAATTACACCACCCAAGTTAATGGCAAAATTGTCAAAGTCAATGAGACGCGAGAAGAAACTCGCTACCTGACGCTAGCTGGTTCACAAATTCAGGTCAAAATTGATCAAACTCCTGATGTGCAAAATCGTCGTGCCACATATCGCGTAGACTATACTGCTGACTATAAAGTAGTTAATCAACTCAAAGATATTGATAGTTTTTTCTTTGAAACACCACCGCCTAACGGCTATTCACTGCTTTCCAACTATAAAGTAGAGCGTGATAGTAATAGACTGCAACAAACCAATCCAGGTGACTACGGCTTTCCCTTCCGTCTTCAACCAGGGGAAGAAACCAGCTTTCGAGTTACCTATAAAACTCAAGGGGGATCACGCTGGGTTTATAATGCTAATGGGCAGTTACTCCAAAATTTTCGCTTGGTAGCCACTGCTAACTTTCCGGGGGCTGATTTTGCGAGTGGTATTGTACCAACAGAAATTGCAGGAGAAGGACAAAGCACCCGCTTTACTTGGGTATTTGACGATAATGTTTCTGTGAGAAACCCATTTGGAGTATTTACAAATACTAACCCTGTTCGTAATACAGGTGTGCTTCCCCGCCTATTATTGCTAGCGCCAGCAATATTCTTATGGTGGATATTGTTGCTATATTTATCTATTCCTATAAATTTAAAAAATATCGCTGTTGCTGGTGGTATATTCTTTGCCTGTCTGTTGGCTTTAACTTACACTAGTCGTGTCATGAGTCCCCAGTTTGCTTGGACTTTGATTTCTCTAGTTTTACTAATATTAACTTGGGGACTGGGTACAAATGTTCGGGCTTCATTAGCTGCGGTAATTTGTACTATTGCTGGCGCTGTACTACCAATATTTGGATTGTTAGTATCATACAGTGGACTAACGCTGAGTTTAGCTGGTTTTCTTTCCGCAGTTTGGCTAGCGGTTTGTCACTGGTTTTGTTGGTACAGGCTACAACCACAAGATTATCGATAGACAATTGATTTATATATTTACCTCATCCTGCCTATAAAGTACTCCTGTGAGAGTCATTAGTCCTTGGTCAGCTTTTATGATTTGAATGAGCAAGCTAGGATCGAGATAATAGTTGAGGGTAATTTGGAACGTGTATTGTCAAGCGTTCTTATCTCAAATACCACTTTACCTTGGTGAAATTTCTCGATTTTTCGTTGGTAAATTGGTATCAAATTTTCTTTTTTGCAAAAGACATCTAAATTTATGACCTACGATTACGACCTGTTTGTCATTGGTGCTGGTTCTGGAGGATTAGCAGCTTCTAAGCGTACTGCTAGCTACGGTGCAAAAGTGGCGATCGCCGAAGAAAGTTTAGTCGGTGGTACTTGTGTGATTCGTGGCTGCATTCCCAAAAAATTAATGGTCTATAGTTCCCATTTTCCAGCATTATTCCATGATGCAGCAGGCTATGGCTGGAAGGTAGGCAAAGCAGAATTAGACTGGGAATATTTTATTACAGCAATTGATAAGGAAGTCAAACGACTTTCCCAACTACATATTGGTTTTTTGGAAAAAGCTGGGGTAGAACTTATTCCCAGTCGTGCTACTCTTTTAGATCAGCACACTATCGAAGTGAATGGGCGTAAAGTCACCGCCGATAAAATTTTAATTGCTGTTGGTGGTCGTCCCGTCAAACCTGATTTACCGGGGATGGAATATGGTATCACCTCCAACGAAATGTTTCATCTCCAAGAAAAACCTAAGCACATAGTGATTATTGGTGCTGGTTATATTGGCACAGAGTTTGCTTGTATTATGCGTGGTTTGGGATGCGAAGTCACCCAAATTGTCCGTAAAGACCTTATTCTCAATGGTTTTGATGAAGACATTCGTAGCAATATTCAAGAGGGGATGACCAACCACGGTATTAAAATTATCCAGAATCATATAGCGGAAGCAGTGGAAAAAGTTCCAGAAGGTTACAAAATCAATTTGTCTGGAAATCAGGAAGAATCTGTAATTGCTGATGTGTTTTTGGTAGCAACTGGCCGTACCCCCAATGTGGAAGAGCTAGGTCTGGAACAAGCTGGAGTAGAAACGTGTTGTACTTCCATCGAAGGTCCCGGATATAACACAATGGATGCGATCACTGTGAACGAATACAGTCAAACTTCACAAGAAAATATTTTTGCCGTCGGTGATGTTACTGATCGTATGAATTTAACCCCTGTCGCCATTGGTGAAGGGCGGGCGTTTGCAGATAGTGAATTTAGTGGTAATCGTCGTGTATTTAGTCACGAAAATGTCCCGACTGCTGTCTTTTCTACACCGGAAGCAGCAACAGTTGGTCTCACAGAAGCTCAAGCCTGGGAAAAGCTGGGAGACGATGGAGTTAAAATATACCGTACTCGTTTCCGTCCTTTATTTCACAGTTTAACAGGCGCTCAAGAAAGAACCATGATGAAATTGGTAGTAGATGCCAAAACTGACAAAGTGTTAGGCGCTCACATGGTAGGAGAAAATGCAGGTGAGATAATTCAAGGTGTGGCGATCGCTGTTAACATGGGCGCAACCAAAAAAGATTTTGACGCCACCGTTGGTATTCATCCTACAGCAGCTGAAGAATTTGTCACTATGCGCTAATTGTTAGCTTGTTGAGCATTGGACATTGGGAGAAATTTCTTCCTTGTCTACCTTTTCTCCCTTGTCCTTAATCCCCAACCCCCACAAAAGCTTGATAGTGAATCAGTTTATCTATCTTCATGGTTTTGCTTCTAATCCCAATTCTGCCAAAGCTCGCTACATACGCGATCGCTTTGCCGAATCCAAAATCAAGTTGAATATTCCTGATTTGAATTTTGGTGATTTTTCTCACTTGACAATTACTCGCCAAATTCATCAAGTAGGGTCAATAATATTAGCAGATGGAAAACAAAACATAGAACCATCTGCGTCTCAAGCTGCACCAGTAATTCTCATTGGTTCTAGTCTAGGTGGTTTAACAGCTGCCTACACAGCACAACAATACCCCCAGGTGCAGCGACTCGTTTTACTAGCACCCGCCTTTGGCTTTTTATCTCACTGGTTAGCGCAGTTAGGAGATGCACAAGTCCAGCTTTGGCAACAAGAAAAGTATTTAATGGTTTATCACTATGGCGAAGAGCGATCGCAACCTTTAAGTTATGATTTCATCACAGATGCGACTCAATATCAAGAAGAAGTATTACAGCGCCCTATTCCTACTCTCATCCTGCATGGAAAAAATGATGAGGTTATCCCAATTCAAGCCAGTCGCGACTTTGCCAAATCACGTCCTTGGGTAGAGTTAGTGGAATTAGACAGTGATCACGCCTTAGCTAATGTCATAGCAGAAATTTGGCAGGCAATCCGGCTATTTTGCAACTTACCGTAGAAATTTCTTAGGAAAATACCCACATGCTGAATCGATTATAAACTGCTTTCCAGACCTCAAATCTGAACGAGCTCAATAAATCAGTCTAGTATCTACATCATTGCCTAAGCGGCGTACTATGGAAACCGTTTGTGGTAAAACACCCACTAATAATGCAAATGCTTCATCTGGCAAATTTTCCACCATCTCAAGTGGAAAATACTGTTCAAATTGATCAAGAATCTTTTGAACTCGCTGACTAGGAACAGGGTTTTCTGTAATCTGTTTGATGAGCCGAATCCACTGTCGCCTTATTAAATAAGCCTTCTGTCGCTCTTCATTTGTTTCAGGAGTTAATAAAGATAAATTTCCTATAGGTAATACTTTTTGACAATCATAATCATAATCGCCACCAACAGCTGCTCCTGGACCGGCAAACTCTGTATGGTAGCGTTTAAACAGTATCAAACCATTTCGTCTTCGACTGTTAACAATGAAAACTTTTCTACTCAACAATTGTGTAAGGATATCCGAGCTACAGGATTGCTCAGTTCCGTCTCGCATGACAATATAGTCAAGAAAACTTGTGTCCGGGTAATAAGTGGATACCATAGCAGTCTGATAGCGTTGCTTTTTTGCGCTATCCATCTTCTTTCAAAATGAGGATGAATTGGGGACTAGTACCGCAGGCAGAAGTCAAAAGTCAAAAGGCTTTTATTTTGAGCTTTATGGCTGTTTTGTAGACACTGAGCGGCTTCCCGCAGGGTATGGTAACTTTATTTGCGCCGTCATGTACTAGTTTGTACCTAAATAATAGATAGATTGCTATTAGATCAAAGTTTTTATTTTGCTGTTAACAAGATAATATATCTTTGGTCAATCTAAACTTACGATGAACATTAATAGAGGTTGCTCTGTAATTGATTATTCATATTTTATGAGATTTAACATTGATTTGTCTGCCATTACTGGTATCTTTTTTTAAAGTTTCTATAAAGATGAATATTTTTAATACAAAGTTATTATGAGGGCTTGACAGATTCCTGATCGTATTTTTACTGAATATATTTCAACAATAATCTGTTTTGTATTGCACTCAGAAAACTTTCTCCTTTTAGATCCCATATTCAGCACTTCAAAGTGAAACACGAAAATATTACAGCCGACAAAGAGACAAAAACTAGTACAATTACAACAAAAAAAATCTACTAATTAAATATTAAATAATCAGAATCACATCGAGAAGATTCTCCTGATAATATTGAGTTTATCTAAGCAGCAAAAAATATAAATTCAGCTTCTTGTTGATTCCTTTTATCTTATATTGAGCTTGCTCTGGATTCTCAAAATTCTCTTGTTTTATTTCTTTGAGTAACTTTTTAACCTTATCCTCTTCCCTTTTTATCTTTTTTTGTAGTTTCTCTAAATCAATTCTTTTTGTTTTTTAACTTTCTACAATTAACAATTAACCAAACTTGCTTTACTCACAAAAAAAACCCCAGTACCATGACTAGGGGTTCTTAAAATCACCATTTCACCCAATATTGCCAGAGGCTTATCAAAATCGCTCCTTTAGGCTACATAGGAGCGACAGTCTTTTTCAATAATGTTAGCGCAACAATGTGAATGTATAAATATTAGCCTACATTCGCCAACATGAACTCTCTGGTTTCTGATTTGTTGATTGTGACTTGTCCATCATCATCAACATCGACAATGGCTGTATCACCTTCACCAATTTGACCAGACAACAATGCTTCTGCTAGAGAATCTTCTAAAAGATTCATAATCGCCCGACGTAAGGGTCTAGCACCGTAGCTGGGGTTGTAACCTTCTTGAAGTACGCGCTCTTTGAAGCGATCGCTCACTTCTAAAGTGATACCTTTTTCCGTTAAACGGCCAGCAACTTCTTTGAGCATAATCTCAGCGATTTGCTTGACTTCTTCTTTCTTGAGTTGAGTGAAGACAATAATCTCATCAAGACGGTTGAGGAATTCTGGACGGAAATAGTTCTTCATTTCTTCGTTCACCAAGTTACGAATCCGGTTGTAACTTGCTTCGGCTTCGTCTTCGTTGAACTGGAAGCCTAAACCGCCACCACCTTTTTCGATCACTCGTGAACCAATATTAGAAGTCAAGATAATCAGAGTGTTCTTGAAGTCTACTTTACGACCTTTAGCATCAGTGAGATGACCGTCATCCAACATTTGCAGCAGCATATTGAATACATCGGGGTGTGCTTTCTCGATTTCGTCGAACAGCAACACTGTGTATGGTCTGCGTCGGACAGCTTCGGTCAATTGTCCACCTTCATCGTATCCGACAAAACCAGGAGGCGAACCAATCAGCTTGGAGACGGTGTGGCGTTCCATGAACTCTGACATATCCAGACGAATCATGGCTTCTTCAGAACCGAAGAAGTAAGCTGCTAAGGACTTAGCCAATTCTGTCTTACCAACTCCCGTAGGCCCAGAGAAAATAAAGCTAGCGATCGGTCGATTCGGATTCTTTAAGCCGACACGGGCGCGACGAATTGCACGGGATACAGCCGTAACTGCTTGCTCTTGACCAATAAGGCGCTGATGCAGGGTATCTTCTAAGTGCAGCAACATCTCAGACTCAGATTCAGTCAATTTGTTGACTGGTACGCCAGTCCAAGAGGCAACAATTTGAGCGATATCTTCTTCGTCAACGACGAGGGTATTGACAGATTTGTCAGTTTGTGAATCTGCCAATTGAGTTTCGAGTTCCAACTCGCGATCGCGCAATTCTCCAGCTTTGTCAAAATCTTGCGTTCTGACGGCTTCGTCTTTAATTTTAATAACAGCAGTCAATTGGCGCTTGATTTCGCGATTCGCACAAACCATCGAACTCCGCAGACGCACACGGCTACCAGCTTCATCAATCAAATCGATAGCTTTATCTGGTAAGAAGCGATCGCTAATATAACGATCAGATAAATTAGCGGCTGCAACCAATGCTTGGTCAGTAATTTCCACTCTATGGTGTTGTTCGTAAACTGAACGCAAGCCTTGGAGAATCTCAATTGTGTCTTCTACCGAAGGTTCACCAACCATAATCGGTTGGAAACGACGCTCTAGTGCAGCATCACGTTCGATATGCTGACGATACTCATCAAGGGTAGTTGCACCAATGCACTGGAGTTCACCCCTGGCTAATGCGGGTTTGAGTATATTAGCAGCATCCATGCCACCTTCTATACCACCAGCACCAACGAGGGTGTGAATTTCATCGATCACCAGGACGATATTACCCACAGTGCGGATTTCGTCCATGATTTTCTTCAAGCGTTCTTCAAAATCGCCACGGAAGCGAGTACCTGCTACGACTGACCCCATATCAAGACTGATAACTTGCTTGTCTTGCAAAATATCGGGGACATCTTGGTTGTGAATGCGTTGTGCTAAACCTTCAGCGATTGCAGTTTTACCAACTCCCGGTTCACCGATCAATACGGGGTTGTTTTTCGTGCGACGACCAAGAATCTGGATAGCACGCTCAATTTCTTTATCACGACCAACTACAGGGTCGAGCTTACCTTCTTGTGCTAATTTGGTCAGATTTCTCCCAAATTCTTCTAAACTTAAATTTTGTGTTCGTCTAGGACTGCTACTAGCACCTACAGTCGTCGGTGTGACTTCACCTAATATACGAATAACTGTGCTGCGGATATTGTTGAGGTCAACCCCCAAATTTTGTAGTACCTTGGCAGCAACTCCTTCCCCTGCCTCAGTTAATCCTAACAGTAAGTGTTCAGTACCAATATAGTTATGTCCTAAACCACGAGCTTCTTTAAATGATTGCTCGAATAAAGTTTTTACTTTCGGAGTAAAAGGAATTTCTGGTGGTAAATAGCCAGAACCCCGACCAATAATTCTTTCGACTTCGCGACGTGCTTCTTTGAGAGTAACGCCCAATTCAGTCAGCACTTTGGCAGCAACCCCATTTCCTTCTCCCAGCAAACCCAGGAGAATTTGTTCAGTTCCTACGAAGTTGTGACCCAGTCTTCTGGCTTCCTCCTGAGCGAGCATAACTACTTTAATAGCTTCGGAAGTGAAATGTTCAAACATAGCGGGTTTTGCTCCCTTGCTGCTTGGGCTTTGGGTAGAATCAATTTCACCCTCACCTGAACTTGTTGTCTACTTTTCTTAAAGACAATGTATCTTTATTTTAAGTTTAACGGCAGTGAGGAGAGCCGTAAGATTTTAGGTAGGGTAGCCGTCTTTTTGGGGATAGGGGATTGGGGATAGCGGATTAGGGATTGGGGATTGGGGACAAGGGGGAATTATTTACCAAGTCTCTTCCCAATGACCAATGACGAATGACCAATGACAACTAAAGTAAATATTTATGAACAAAGATCAACAACATCCTTTATATAATCGCGATCGCTCGATTGTGGAAAGTTTACTAGCTGGTGAGGCGACAGAGTACAATTTGGCAGAATTAGCTAGATTGCGAATTCGTTATAACGGCTTTCCCGGTGCAAGAGACATTCAAAGCGACTTGGATAAAATACTACAACAGTGGGGTCTCACTGAAGCAAAGCTATTTGACAAAACTCGCGCTATTCACGCTGTTGGTGGAATTTATCAAAGTCGCTCTAAAAAAGATGAGCAAGATTGGAATTAGTCATTGGGGAGTGGGGACTTGGGTATTAACATTTACATTTATTGTCCCTCGTGTTCCCCATATCTTCCTTCTCCTCTTTCTCCTCCTTGCCCCCGATCTCCGATCCCTGACCCCCTATTTTTACTATATTCACGTAATTTATGCAATAGTTTTTCTTGAGATTCTGAGGTACTAAACTCAATTGCTGTTGGTTGAATTTCTTTGCTTGCACTCATCAGTGTTGTGGGTGAAAGATTAAACTCAATATTTGGTTGATTTTTGTTTTTGTGCTGATTTTTGTTTGTTGTTAATGTTGTTGCTTTGGGATTTTTTACGGCTGTTTTGACTGCATCGAGTGTAGATGCAACTTCAATTTGTTGCTCTATTTGTTGAGTGGAAGACAGTAATTTACCTAAACCATTTACTAGCTGCTTGACATTTTCTCGAAAAGCTGGATCACCAGTCAATTCATCTAAATCAGATGTGATTTTTTCGACGTTTTCAAATGTTACTCTGGCAGAATCTAGAGTTTGTTGCAGCACCAAAATATTATTAGGATTGTTAAGCGCTTGGCTAGCATCCCGCAAATTAGCTGAGGCTTGTGCTGCATTTGCAGATAGTGTTTCTAAATTTTGAACTAACTCTCCTTGCGTCAAGCGATTGAGAGTTGGTGATAAGCTACTAACTGTAGTTCTGAGTTCCGTTGTAGTTGCAGTAATATTATTTAAAGTGCCAACCAGTGAAGAACGATTACTTGTGAGCAGGGTATCCAGATTTTTGATCAGTTGACTTGCTTGATTTGCTGTGAGGCTGAGATCCTTTGCTGTGGTACTAAAGGCACTAGCTGTATCACTAAATTGACTAGTTGTTTTAGTAGCAGATGCGGTGATTTTATCGGCTGCATTTGCCACTGAATTTGTAGCAGTTGACAAACCACTTAGTTGTTTTTGCGTACTTTTTGTCAAGTTGGAAAGATCGCGGCTAAGAACAACTACTTGACCAGCTGCTTTTGAAGCATTTACTAATGTATTGTTGAGATTATCGTAGATTTGAGGCTGAGTATAAAGATTGGCAAAAACAGTACTACTACGAATTAACTCATCCAAACTAATACCAATTTGACCTTTTAACCGTGAACCATTACAAACGATGAGACTCGGATCGCAATCTTTATCTAATGGTTTAGCAATCGTACCACTTGGTAATGGTGATTTAGGTGTAATGTCAATAATGCTTTCGTTAATCAGACCGGATTGATTAGCTTCTACTTTGACATCACGGGGGATAATCAGGTTAGGATTGGCAATTTCGATTTCTACTTCTACATTGTTCGGTCTTGGTCGGATTGAAGAAATATTGCCGACTTTGACGCCACGAAAGCGAACAACAGCTCCTTTTTGCATCCCACCAGCATTAGCAAATTCAACAAAAGCTTTGTATGAACTCGCAGCAGCAGTAAATCTTGTTAACCAGAGGATAATTATTCCAAACACACCCACTCCAACGAGGAGTAGTAAACCCACAGAACCTTCTCGAAAAGTGCGCGATCGCATTTTTTATCCTCCTTCTCAGATTTTTAGATTTTAGATTAGGTTGTGGTTTGTTGGTTGTTATTAGTCATTAGTCATTGGTCATTGGTCATTGGGAAGAGACTTGGTAAATAATTCCCCCTTGTCCCCCTTGTCCCCCATGTCCCCCATGTCCCCCATGTCCTCCTTGTCCCCGCTCCTCTCATCCTGCGACTTGAATTGGTCCAGATATACTTCCACTCATAAATTGTCTGATTAAAGGATTATCTGTGTGGTCTAGTTCACTGACTGTACCTTGCCACTGTACTGTACCGTGATAGAGAAATATTAGCCTATCTGCTGTTCTGCGGATGGTGCTTTCTTGGTGAGTGACAATTGCGTAGGTGCTACAGACTCCTTGTGTTGATCGCAATTGTCGGATTAAATCTTCGATTACTGTTGAGGCGATGGGGTCGAGTCCAGCCGTGGGTTCATCGTATAGTAAAACCTCTGGTCCTTCTTTGGTATTTTCCGGGTTAGACATAATTGCACGAGCAAAACTTACCCGTTTTCGCATCCCTCCAGATAGTTCCGCAGGATAGCGATCGCTTATTCCTGGTAAACCCACCATCTCTAATTTTTCCTCAACTAGTTCATGAACGCGCGATCGCGGCAATTTTGAGTTTTGATAGAGAAAGAACCCAACATTTTCATCTACTGTTAGTGAATCAAATAATGCCGCCTGTTGAAACACCATACCAATACCTACTGGATCGGCTGCATCTTCAATCAATCCTTCTCGGCGCACACCTTGCACAATAATTTCTCCAGCATCAGGAGCAATTAAACCCGCAATTATACGTAGAATTGTTGATTTACCAGTACCACTAGGCCCAATTACTCCTAATGCTTCTCCCCGATAGATCCTCAAATCCACGTTATCTAATACTTTATTATCACCAAAGGATTTAGAAATACCTTTTAGTTCGATTAATGGTTCGTCATTAGTCATTGGTCAATAATCAAGGGTGATTGGTCATTTGTTATTAGTATTAGACAAGAGACAAAGGACAAATGACAAATGACAAAAGACAAATATGATGTCATCGTCATAGGTAGCGGTATTGGTGGGTTGTGTGCTGCGGCCTTACTTGCGCGTTATGGTAAACGCGTCATTGTCTGCGAAAGTCACACACTTGCTGGTGGTGCTGCTCATAATTTTAGACGTCGGGGATTTGAGTTTGATTCTGGCCCTTCATTTTACTGTGGTTTAACCGACATCCAGAGTTTGAATCCTCTCAAACAAGTTCTAGATGCAATTGGCGAATCTGTTGCAGCCATACGCTATGACCCATTAGGACATTACCATTTTCCCGAAGGGACTTTGGCAGTTTATAGTGATGGCGATCGCTATCGTGATGAAGTAGCTAAAATTACTCCTGTCGGTGCAAAGGAATTAGAAAATTTTGAACGCCGCCTCTTGCCTTTGTATGATGCGATGAAGGGTATTCCGACTCTGGCGCTCAGAGCAGATTGGCAATTACTTCCTCTGCTGCTGGGGCGTTATTTATCATCTATGTTAAAAATGTTACCCAATCTCTTACTTGTTCAGGCTTCTGTGGGTAGCGTGATGGATGCTACTGTCAGAGATCCTTGGGTCAGACGATTGATTGACCTGGAATGTTTTTTATTATCAGGTTTAAAAGCACACGGGACAATTGCACCAGAAGTAGCTTTTATGTTGGGTGAACGTACTCGTGCTGGTGTTGAGTATCCTGTGGGTGGAAGTGGGGCGATTGTCAATGCTTTAGTGCGGGGGCTAGAACGGTGGGGTGGTAAGTTGCTGTTGGGGTGTCATGTCGAGCAAATTTTGGTGGAAGCAGGAAAAGTTGTAGGTGTACGGTTGCGATCGCAATCTATCCTGCAAGCACCTATAGTAATTTCTAATGCCAGTATTTGGGATACCTATACTCAATTATTAGATTCTGATGACTTACCCCCATCTGATCGCCGAGCAGCTTTGGCTACACCCACAGTCGAAAGTTTTATGCATTTACATTTAGGGATTCGTGCCGATGGTTTAGAAAATTTAACGGGACATCATGTAGTAGTTCACGACGCCAATAAAGATATCATCACACCAGGGAATACTTGCATGATATCAATTCCTAGCGTTTGGGATGCAAAACTTGCGCCTGAAGGACACCATGTAGTCCATGCTTACACCCTAGAGCCTCATACCGGATGGGAACGCAACGATGGGTATGAACACAAGAAACAGGAAAAAGCAGAAACTTTGTATCGCGCCTTAGAGAAAATTATCCCAGATATTAAGGAGCGTGTGGTTTTAGAACTGATTGGTACGCCTCTAACTCATGGTTATTATTTACGAAGATATCAGGGAACCTACGGTCCTGCGATCGCAGCAGGTAAGGGTATGTTTCCGGGAACCCACACACCCATACAGGGTTTGTATCGTGTAGGTGATAGTACTATGCCAGGAATTGGTGTACCTGCGGTAGCAGCGTCTGGGATTTTATGCGCGAATACGTTGGTGGGAGTAAAGCAAATGCAAAAATTGTTGGGATGATAATCATACTGAGGGGAAGGGGAAGCCGATGGCAGCCTCTTCCCCTTCCTCTTATAGAGTTATTAGTTGTCAGTGAACAATTATCAGGTGAAATCATAAGACAATTTTGGGAGTTATGCCAAAATCGTTATAGATTGCCTATCCTGGAAGCATATGGCAAGGAAAGTGGCATGACCAGTCAGACAACTAGTTTAAAAACTTTGAAAATCGCTGTAGTTGGAGATGTTCACGATCAATGGGAAGTGGAGGATGGGAATGCACTCAAGCATCTTGGTGTTGACTTAGTGCTGTTTGTCGGAGATTTTGGTAATGAGTCGGTAGAAGTGGTCAGAGCGATCGCATCCCTTGATATTCCCAAGGCAGCAGTGATGGGAAACCACGATGCATGGTACACTGCCACAGAATGGGGACGAAAAAAGTGTCCCTACGACCGTTCTAAAGAAGATTGGGTACAGGAACAGCTAAATTTATTAGGTGAAGCCCATGTTGGTTATAGGAAACTAGATATTCCTGCTTTTAACTTGACAGTGGTGGGGGGACGCCCCTTTACTTGGGGTGGGCCGGAGTGGCGATTTGCTGACATCTGCAAAGAACGCTATGGTGTCACCGATCTCGATGAGTCCGCCGTCAGGATTTTTGCAGCAGTCAAAAAGGCTGCTTATGAGACAATTATTTTTTTAGGTCACAATGGACCTTCTGGGTTAGGCGATCGCCCAGAAGACCCCTGTGGTAAAGATTGGCACCCTATCGGCGGTGATTTTGGCGATCCTGATTTAGCTGAGGCGATATCTCTAACTCTCACTGCTGGTAAAATGGTTCCTCTGGTGACATTTGGTCATATGCACCAGACGTTACGACACACGAAGAAAGTGTTGCGAAAGCGCGTGTTTACCAGTCCAGAGGGGACAGTTTACTTAAATGCGGCAAGTGTACCGAGAATTGTGGATAGTGATGGTCAAAAACTGCGGAATTTTTCGATTGTGCTGCTAGAAGATGGAGTAGTTTCCCAAGCCTCTAGTATCTGGGTTGCTAATGGCTATAAAGTAGCTTCTGAGGAAATTTTGTATGAAAAATCCCGTTCAGTAGTGCAAACTGCATGAATTTGAGTTATGATTACTTACTGGTCAGCTTTTTTAGCTGACGGCTGACGAATAGAGTTCGGCAGCTTTTTTTGGAGAGGTGGCAGAGTGGTCGAATGCGCTCGACTTGAAATCGAGTGATGTGAAAGCATCCGTGGGTTCGAATCCCACCCTCTCCGCTTAACAATTAAAAATTAAAAGTTGCGAGCTTGTGCTTATTCTACCCCTGTTTGTCATCAAGAAACTGGCACAATTTGACTATGCGAATTGAGAAACGAAAAGTGCGATCGCAAATGTCTTTTTTCACAAATGAAAATTGATTAAAATCAAATACAGTAGGGTAGATGCATTACCACTGTGTTTAACGAAAACCCAATATTTCTGAAATCGCCGCGATAATATCGAGATAAATACTACCACCTCGTACCGACCGAAACAATTCAAAATTAGCTTTAGGATCACCAAAAAAAGGTCTGAGAGTCCATCCTAGCTGCATACCAACAAAGGCATAAAGCAACAACCAGGATCTTAAAATAGTAGTGCGAGTTCCTTTACCAACCTCATCTTGTTGGGAAAGTAACTGCATTCCTTCATAAAGAAATTTAACACCAAAAGAGCCTGTAATCACAAAAATGAACACATTCAAAAGTTTAAAAAATTGGTAAGAATCGGGAGCTGTGATTAGGAAAAATAGTGTGACTGGAGCCAAACTAAAAAGCAGAACACTAATCACAGACATAGCTGTGAGCAAGACTACCAAATGCTGTTGAATAGTACTACGAGAACCAAATAAAACATTAAAAAAGTACAAAGTTGGTAGACAAATAATTAGCGTTAATAAGTATAAGATTGGCAATTTGATAGCAGCAGATAATGCTTGCATCCAACTATGAGATGCACCAATAATCGCACCATAAAGAGCAAAGAAAATTGAACTAGTAATGAGCAGAGAACTAGCTTTGGTTTCTAATCTCGTTCTTTGACGAATTTCTTCTAGAAAAGCTTGGCGATCGCGCAATAAGCTAATCTGCACCGCAAAGTATTTTTTTCCCTGAAATTGCCGTATAGTCATGCTATCCTCACACTTTTATTGGTTGCTGATTTTACTCATTTGATGTTGAACGTCTACCCGACTTCCTGTATATTCGCCACGTTTCCAAACTCAGTATACAAGTCATCAACCAGACTACACCCGCCGCGTAACCAGCGATCACATCAGTCGGCCAGTGTACGCCAAGATAAAGCCGACTAAAACCAATTGCTATAATTAAGATCATGGTGAATGTAAAAATCCATGCTCGCCAACGACGATATCGCTTTGCGATTAAATAGCCAATGAAACCATAAATTACTAATGAAATCATCGCATGACCGCTAGGAAAGCTGTATTGACCGACGTCAACGATACGATTCCACAATTGCGGGCGTACTCTACCAAATAACACTTTTATTAAATAATTTAAGCCGATCGCACCAACTGCGGCAATACCCAAAGTAGTTGCTTGCGAACGACGGTGAATATAGAGTAATCTGATTGCTATTCCCAAACAAATCAGCAGCAAAAATACTGGTTCACCCAAAAAAGTGATACCCAGCATTACGCGATCGCCTATGGGTGTATGCATCTGCCGAATTGCTAGTAAAATGCTTTGGTCGAACCTTTGAGTTTCTTGTTCGAGAACTTCGTCGGCGATTTGAGCAAATACCCACAACGCTAGGGCTGAAAGTAACAGTCCCATTAACCGAATGCTAAATATTAAGGAAAAAATCCGCGATCGCATCTAGTACCAGTTTTGTTGTATAGTAACTTTTCCTACTCTTCTACTACTTCAACTAAGTCTTCAATCATCACATCTAATGCACGCGCCATTTTCAAAATTGAGGTAAAATCTACCATTGCTAGCCCTCGCGATCGCGCGTAGGCTCTGACTGAACTATAGGCTACTCCCGAATAGTCAGAGACATCCTTGAGCGTCCAACCTTTTTCACCTGCAAATTCCCTAATCCGTAGCCTAATTAGCCCCATTTTTTCTCTTGACAAACGATGAGATTATATCGTTTAATTATTACACTTTAAATTAAAAAACGATCTCCCCCCGGCGTAGGAAACTGAAGGGCGATCGCTTTTCCATTAAATTAAATCTCTTCTTCAAACAGATACACCATCCGTAACAAGTTATCCGCCAAGGAATTTGGATGTATCCATCTCAAAAGGATTTGTCTATATGTTATCATTAACCACACCAAAAGCGATTGTCATCCGTGAGTCAAAAATTGTCCACAAGTCAAGAACCATCAACCCATTAGCCAGATTTGTCACCGAAGAAGCTGTTTGCTTGATGTTGAATATCAAGCCAGAAAATATTTATGTAGTAGAATGCTGGCGCTATATGGTTTACGTTCATGGTAAGGGTGTGAGTAAGTTTGTGAGTTATGCAGATTTTCCGCCAATTCTGGGAGTCCGCCCACCAACCCAAGCAGAAACAGCCAAATGGCGCAGGCGTTGGCGAAAAAATTTCAACCCTGAATATAGAAAGCAAGCACCTCAATGGTGGGCAAAGTTTTTTGCAGGTGAAGCTTCCCAAGCCCCTTCAGAACCTACGTTGAAAAGTTGGAGTGATTTAGTAGAGTCAATTAAATTTGCATTTAATCAAGAAAGCTGGGAAATACTCCAAAAAAATTTGTTAAGTAAGTGGGTCAAATTAAATATAAAACCTCACCCTCAATCCCTCTCCTTAGTAAGGAGAGGGAAGCCGGAGGCAGGGTGAGGTTTTATTTTATCTTTAATTACACCTACCTACTTAGTTAAAAAACAACCACTAACCACTAACTCCTAACCACCAGATCTTTCAAGGTGTAAATTTAGAAAATGAAAATTTCTTGGTGTCTTAGTGTTTTGGTGTTGAAAAAAATTACTTTTTCAACACCAAAATACAGAGACACAAAGAGAAAATATATTTTCTTAACTTAAGATAATGGTTCTTTTTCTATCCACCTTGAAAGGACTACCGCTAACCACTAACCAAACTATTCAGTAATTTTTTTCCTGGCTCTTTCTGCACGTGCTTCAGCACTTGCCATGACTTCATCCATGTTTTCTAACATTTCCCCAGGGAAGTTTTCTAAGACTCTAGTGGAAAGAGCAACCCGATTTTTTCCTTCATCTAAGTCAATAATTACGGCTTTGATTGACTGACCGACTTGGAATACTTTTTCGAGATTGTCAATAAATTTCTGAGTAATCTGCTTGATGTGAAGTAAAGCGCTAACGCCATCTATATCTACAAATACACCAAAGGGTCTGATACCACTAATTTTCCCTTCTACTAACTGACCTAGTTCAAAAGTACTGAAGCTAGCAGAACGAGTTGCCAAACGCTGGGAAAGTATAAGTTTTTTATTATTGCGATCAATTTCTAAAAAACTAACAGTCAGAGTTTGTCCTTTGAGGGATTCTAAATTATTACGTTCTAGCAGGTGCGATCGCGGAATAAATCCCCGTAAACCCAGAATATCAACAGTAACACCGCCTTTATTAACATTGAATACCCGGACTTCCACTGTCTGAGAATTATCACGCATTTGGGCTAGTCGTTCCCAAATATGTTTAATTTCTAATTGTCGCCGCGAAAGTGTAACTTGGCCTTCTGCGTCTTGATCGCGAATGATTAAAAATTCTAATTCCTCATTGAGTGGCAGTACCTCTGACAAATCTGTTACATTTCTCAAAGCAGCCTCTTCACGAGGAATAAAGGCAGACGATTTACCACCAATGTCTACATAAGCGCCATCTGGGTCTAACTGGAACACTTTCCCATGTACTACCTGTCCTTTTTGAAACTGGTAATCATGTTTTTCCAGCGCTTTAGCAAAATCGTCCATTGAAAAAGATGAATTGGCTTTTTGAGAAAGTTTAGTTTCAGAATTCATGAGTTGTGCAGACAAATTGTTAATTAGTCAATAGTCCAGAGTCCATAGTCAATAGTTCAGAGTTTTTAATGACCCTTGACCATTGAACGCCACGTGCTACAACGCGGGGAACCCGCGCAACGCAGTGGCTCCCCTTAACCATTGACTATTGTTGTAGCTGTTGTGCAAACAGTTGTTTTACCTGTTCCCAAGCATCAGCCGCAGCTATTGGATTATAGCTGGCACGTTGGTCACAGAAAAATCCGTGATCAGCTCCATCGTAGCGAAACACGCGATGAGGAATTTTATATTTTTCTAACTCTGCTTCTATTTGGTTTACCTGTTTAGTAGGAATACTGGCGTCTTCCATACCAAAGAAAGCGTAGAGAGTTCCTGGAATATCTTTTGTACGAGTGATAGTAGCATCGCCGCCTCCTGGTGTGGCGTTAGCAATACGTGCGCCGTAGAAGGAAGCAGTAGCTTTGATATCTGGGAGAGTAGCAGCAAGATAAGCAACATGGCCGCCAAAGCAGAAACCTATACAACCAAAACCATCTTGTTTTACTTGTGGTAGAGTTTTGAGGTAGTCAATCGTTCTTTGAATATCACTGAGTAGTTCTGATGCTTGGCTTTGTTCCCAAGCGTAGACTCTACCCACTTCTATATCTGCTGGTGTGTAACCTGTTTCAAAAGCAGGGGCGACACGTTCAAACAGCGCAGGGGCGATCGCTACATAACCTTCACGAGCAATACGTTCTGTAACATCGCGGATATGCGAGTTCACTCCAAAAATTTCTTGCAAGACTATAACTCCTGGATAAGAGCCTGGTTCTTGAGGCTGGGCTATGTAAGTAGCTATCTCGAAATCAGCTTGCGAAAGATTAACTTTTGCGGTGTCAATTGCTCGTACCATAACAATTTTTACCAGTACTATGTATGATTTAGATATATCTATAGATATACCTATGCAAATATCTCTAAACTATCCCAAATCAAATTATTAACTACTGGCAACGAATGTACTATAAATTTCCCTCAAATAATTTGAATCTATAAATAGAATATTTAACAAGTAAAATTTGTAGCTGGTTACAGAATGCTAATAATGCAGCGTGGTAAAAATTACTATGCAGTAAAACAGGGTAAAAAACAAAGTATATAAACCTTGTAGCCTTCTACCTTTTTGTACCAGCAACTTTGGAGGCTTGGTGATGATTCAGTTCCGTATTCAGCCAGACAGTGAAATTCCTGCATCAAATCAGCTGTTTAATCAAATCAGATTTGCGATCGCATCTCGCCAATATCCCCCTGGGTACAAGTTACCGAGTACACGGGCGCTGGCTATGCAAACTGGGCTGCATCGTAATACCATTAGCAAGGTTTACCGCCAACTCGAAGATGACGGACTCGTAGAAAGTCTTGCTGGTTCAGGTATTTACGTCCGCGCCCAAGGTCATGAAGGTGGTAGTAAACTGCAATCACCAATTCTCAAAGAAGATCCCGAAGCATACAAGGTTGTCCAACAAGCACTTGATGAGTTGCTGTCTCATGGCTGTTCACTCAACCAAGCACGAGAAATATTTCTCGCGGAAATTGACTGGCGCTTGCGTTGTAGTGCGCGGGTGTTGGTAGCGGTTCCTGCTGGTGACATTGGTGCAGGAGAATTGATGGTGTATGAATTAGAACAAAATCTCAAAATACCAGTACAGCTAGTCACAATGGAAGAATTGCCTGTTGTACTTGAGAAAACCTCCTCTGCTACAGTTGTTACCAGTCGATATTTTATCGGTGAAGTAGAAGTAATTGCAGCTCCGAAAGCAGTACGGGTGATTCCTCTGGATATCCAAGACTACGCCAAAGAGTTCAATATTTTGAAAAACCTTCCAAAAGACAGTTGTATTGGTATAGTCAGTCTAAGTTCTGGCTGGCTTCGAGCCGCAGAAGTTATTCTCCACGGTCTACGGGGAGATGAAATACTCGTAATGACTTCACAACCAAAAGATAGTTATAAACTTCAAGCAATGGTCAAGCGGGCGCAGGTAATTTTTAGCACAGACAAACCTAGTTTTGCTGCGGCACAAGTAGCTTTACACAACTGTGCTGAAGATATTATTCGTCCACCCAAACTCATGTGTGGTGAAAATTATATCGGTACTACATCGATTAATTTGCTCAAAAGAGAATTGGGTTTAAGTTAGTTAGTGGTTAGTGGTTAGTAGCAGATGACAAATGACTATTGACCATTAACTTGTCTAAGAGTTCATTTTAACCCTCGTAACAACAGAGCGATCGCCTACTTTCTCCACTTTGAGAAGCTTGGAAAACAGAGGCATTTTTATCTGGTAAGAGTGTTAACCATTAACCATTGATAAAAATTCTTGTACCCTTTTTAAGTAAGTTGGTGCATCTTCCAACATGGGGAAATGCGCTGTCTTGGGAATCATCACATATTCAATTGCTTGATTCAGTTTTGCTGCTTGACGTCCCATCTCAGCAGGAATAATTTTGTCATATTCTCCTGACACTAGCAGCGTCGGTACAATGATCTTAGTAAATTCCTGCGGCATTAACTCAGCAGCAGCTTTACTGACAGAAGTAAAAATTGTACCTAAAGCTGCATCATAATCAGCAACGAGAAAATCTTGTAAAAAAGCTCGCCTTTCTGGTGCTGGTATGGGGCGATGCAAAAATCGTGCAATGAACATCCTGTCTACTAACGGTATTTTTCCCAACCATTGAGGGCGGAATTTGACAACGTAGCCACCGAATTTATGAAAGGCTGTGAACGCTTTCTCGTCGTATTCAAAAATACCGCTACAGGTAAGAATTGCTTTTTCCACTCGTTCTGGATAGCGGTTGAGAAATAGAGTCGCGATGGAAGCGCCCATCGAATGAGCATGAATATAAGCGCGTTGAACCTGTAACGAATCTAACAACGCTGCTAAGTCATCCGCGTATTCTTCTAATTCATAAGTTAATTCTGTAACTGCTTGTGATTCTTCTGACGGCGAATCGGACTCAACAACGGCTTCACTAGCTTTAGTGACAGCAGTCGGCTTACCACGGGAACGCCCGAACCCGCGTAAATCATAAAGCAGACAATCGAATTTTTCAACCAATGTTGCGGCAGTACTTTGCCAGTATCGACCAGAACCAGCCCAACCATGCACAAAAATCATCACTGGTTTGGGTTGAGAAATAATGGATGGTTCTCGTATCCATTCGTAATAATGTTCTACGCCACGGATATTAATGTAAGGCATCTCCAGGAGGAGGTGGTGAGGAGTAGGGGGAAGTGGGGAAATTGGGAGATGAAGAGGGTTAGAACATTCTGTATATTCTGTCCCTGTGTCACCTTGTCGCCGTGTCCCCGGATTCTTAGTTTACGCTGATTCTGGCTTGGGTAGGGAAGAAGGATGCACTAATAGTTCAGCTGTGGAACGCTTCTCTACCATTTCCCGTGTGACAGTGCAGCGAGTCACGTCCTTACGGGACGGTAATTCATACATGACATCGAGCATTAGTTCTTCAACAATACCCCGCAGCGCCCTTGCACCAGTTTTGCGGCGATATGCTTCTTGGGCGATCGCTCGCAAAGCTTCTGCTTTAAAGTCCAGCTGAACGTTGTCCATTTTCAGTAGTTTCTGGTACTGCTTGACTAAGGCACTACGTGGTTGAGTCAAGATAGCCATCAACGCTTCTTCATCTAGTGGATCTACCACTGCTACCATTGGCACACGTCCAATAAATTCTGGAATCATGCCAAATTTAACTAAATCATCCGGTTCCAAATACCGCAAAGTATCTGCTGCGCGTTTTTCTTTCGTTTGACCTTCTCCTGGTTGCACAAAGCCTATTGACTTTTTGCCAGTTCTCTGATCTACAACTTTTTCTAAGCCAACAAAAGCACCGCCGCAGATGAACAAAATATTACTGGTGTCAATCTGGATACAGTCTTGATAGGGGTGCTTGCGTCCGCCTTGAGGAGGTACGTTAGCAACTGTTCCTTCCAGCATTTTCAGCAAAGCTTGCTGTACACCTTCACCAGACACATCCCTTGTAATCGAAGGGTTTTCACTCTTACGAGCAATTTTATCGATTTCGTCGATATAAATAATTCCCCGTTGCGCTTCTTCGACATCCAAATCTGCTACTTGCAGCAGTCGCAACAAAATATTTTCTACATCTTCGCCCACATACCCCGCTTCTGTCAGGGTAGTCGCGTCAGCAACAGCAAACGGCACATCCAGAATTTTGGCCAAAGTCTGAGCGAGCAGAGTTTTGCCACAACCAGTAGGGCCAATCAACAGAATATTGGACTTCTGTAGCTCAACAGGATCATCGGTTCCACTTTTGCCATTGTTTTTGGACTGAATGATCGCCAGTCGCTTATAGTGATTGTAAACGGCTACTGATAGTACTTTTTTGGCTTCGTCTTGCCCTATCACATGTTCGTCTAGATAATTCTTAATCTCTCGCGGTTTAGGGATTTGGTTTAACGAGAGATTGGAGGAGCGGACACGGCGTTTTTGAGGATCTTCTGATTTTTGTGTTGGTTGAGACGCCGCGCTATTTGTGTCGAGCAACTCCTCGTCTAGGATTTCATTACACAAGTCAACGCATTCATCGCAGATATAGACTCCCGGTCCAGCGATTAATTTACGCACCTGCTCCTGAGACTTACCACAAAACGAACATTTTAAATGGGAGTCGTACTTAGACATACCAGCCTCTTATTTCAGAATGGTGACGTTTTCCCCTGCTGCGGGAAGATTTTGCCTGGTGATGACCTGATCGATCAATCCATAATTTTTGGCCTCTTCAGCCGACATGAAAAAGTCCCGTTCAGTATCGGCTTCTATTCTTTCTAATGGTTGACCAGTATGGTGTGACAGTAACTGATTCAACTTTGCTTTAATGTAAAGAATTTCCCTTGCTTGAATTTCTATGTCAATTGCTTGACCTTGAGCACCACCAAGAGGTTGGTGAATCATAATCCGCGAATCAGGTAAAGACATACGTTTACCCGCAGTTCCGGCTGTTAGTAAAAATGCTCCCATGCTCGCGGCTAATCCAAAACAAATGGTCACAACATCTGGACGAATTTGTTGGATTGTATCATATATTGCCATGCCCGCATATACTGAGCCACCAGGAGAATTAATATATAGCTGAATATCTTTTTCTGAATCTTCAGCGTCTAGGAACAGCAACTGAGCAACTATCGAGTTAGCGATCGTATCGTCTATTGGCGTTCCCAAAAAAATAATTCGTTCTCGCAGTAGGCGGGAGTAGATATCAAAGGCTCGTTCTCCCATGCCAGATTGCTCTACCACCATCGGCACGATGTTACTCGGACCGTTTTGGGTGCGAATTTCAAATGGACTTAAACTGCTGATTGGGTAATTTCCCGACTGCGATACAAGCATACAGACAAATGTTTGACTTTAAATGTAACAGTAACAGTGGGCAAGACAGCATATGCTGCCTGTGATGAGCGAATGGTTTTTTTTTAGGTATGTGTTAACCATTATGCCTCATATAATTTCTTCTCGTGTGAATACAGGATGAATCTAGGTGAGAGAGGATCGGGGATTGAGGATAGGGAGAGGGGATAGGGATAGGGATTGATTGTTGAATTTTGTTAAGCATCCCTGATCCTAATTCCCAATCTCTGAATCCCCTATCTCTGCTCCCTAAATTTATTCTGCTTCTGTTGAGGCTTCCTCTGTGACTGCTGTAGCTTCAGCATCTATGGTGATGGTTTGTTCTTCGCTTTCGTCTGTTTCTTCTGTTGGAGATTCTTCTGCACTCAAAGAACCTTCGGGTAAGAGTTCAACTTTTGCATGTTCCAGCAGCCAGTCGATAGTTTTTTCGGTTAGCAGTTCGTCTTTGACATACTCTTGCAGTCGCTCTGGATCATAATCTTGCCCAGATAACTGTTCAGAGAGTTCTTCTATTCTGGTGGCGACCTCTTCATCAGTAACTTCGATAGACTCGCGTTTGCCGATTTCTTCAAGGGCTAGGGTGCGTTGGAGACGTTCGATCGCTTCATCACGAGAACGCTGACGTAATTGCGGAATAATATCGGCAGTAAAAAATTTCTTGACATCTAACCCTTGTTGTGCAAGACGCATAGCTGTTTGAGTAAGCATGTTATCGACTTCCCGATCAATCATTGTTTCTGGTAAGTCAATTTCTACATGCTGAAGCAGTTCATTCAACAAGGCTTCCTGCTTATTTCCTTTGGTTTTTTGTTCGGCTTCTTTTTGGAATCTCTCTTCCAGGGAAGTCCGTAATTCAGCTAAAGTCTCATGATCACTGATGTCTTTGGCGAAGTCATCATTCAACTCTGGCAGTTCTTTTTCTTTAATTTCTTTGAGAGTGACGGTGAAAATAGCTGGTTTTCCGGCTAAATCTTCATTGGTATAGGGATCGGGAAAAGTAGCAGAAATTTCTTTGGTTTCTGTGGGGTTCATTCCGAGGATGCCTGTGATAAAACCAGGAATAAATTTATCTTCCTGTAACTCTACCTGAAAATCAGTTGCTTCGCCGCCAGGTATTGCTTCCGGTTCGGCTGCTTCATCATCACCTTCAGTTTTGGCGATCACGCCTTTAAAGTCAACTACGGCAATATCGCCCAGTTGTGCTGGGCGTCCTTCTACAGGAATCAATGTTGCCATTTGTTGACGTTCATTTTCTAGAACTTGGTCTACTTTTTCGGGATCGTACTTGATTTCTTCTGCTTTGATTTCCAAATCAGTGTACTGAGTCAAGTTGACTTCTGGTGACACATCAACAGCAGCCGAAAAAGTCAAGGGTTTACCAGGTTCATAATTATTAATCAAGTCATCAAATGATGAACGTAATTGTGGTTGCCCGATCGCCTGGATATCTTCTTGTTTAACAGCTTCTGTAATGCCATCTTGAATAAGTTCTTCTAGCGCTGCTGCCTTGATTCGAGTTGTACCCAGGCGCTGTAGCAGTATCTGCCGTGGCACCTTGCCTTTACGAAACCCAGGAATGTTGGCAGAACGGCTTAAGTTTTGGATAACTTGTTCGTAGGTTTGCTTGGTTTTTTCTGGTGTAATCTCTATTTCCAGACCGATTTGACTGGAGGGGAGTTTTTCCTGGGTAACTTTCATGCTTTGTCTCTATTTGCTTTCTGCTAATATTTTTTTACTTCTTGCTTCTACACACAGACGTCACACTTCTCGTATGATGGGTTATTCCTAATTGGGAGGAAAATTACCCACAAGGCTTTGTCAGCTTGAAATCGAACCTGTGTTGATGAACAGAGATCCAGTTTACTGCTAATGCGAAAGCTCTTGACACTTTAGCGCAAATTAGTTTATGTATCTATGCCTCTATTACTCAAAGCCAATCAAAGCTAATACTAGTACTTAACCAAGAGTTTTAACCAACATAACTAGCAGCATGGTATCCTGGTTCTCAATCAGTTGTTGTTAGTGAACTGCGTACACCAGAAAACATGAAAAAGGGGGTTGGATATTGGAAATTAGTGATTTAATGGGAGTAAATTACTCCTGATCTCATTTTCCATCCCCACGATCAGTACAAGCATCTATTCCACAGCAGCATAGTCGCTTGACTGTATCAACTACGTAGCTGCTCTTTAGTACATTTGTCACTGAGACTGATTTTGTTCTTGATTTAGTTTCAGTGGGTATGGTTGACAGCATAAAATACCAAGCAGTTAGAATTACTTCAAGTGCATTTTTTTAATAACACTCAAACGACAGTTTGCTGTATAATATTCAATCTATATATAAAATGTTGAAAAAATAATAGTTATTAATTCTTGTAAAGCGAAATACAACTTTTGTAACAGTAAAAAATAAATGTATTAAATTAATAAATAAAGATTAAATAAAGGTAAAGCATTAAAGACCGTAAAATCATTCAGAGTCTGTTGTGTAATTTAATATATGCGTAAATTTTAAATTGATTCAAAAAATTGCCAGAAGAAACCTTAAGGAGGAAGCTAGTTTGTCTAATTCCTATTGTGTAGCTATTTTGGGCGCGACAGGTGCTGTCGGCAGGGAGTTGTTGGAATTATTAGAAAGTCGTAATTTTCCAGTTTCAAAATTAAAATTATTGGCATCAGAACGTAGTGCAGGGCAAAAGCTGCCGTTCAAAGGAGAAAATTTATTAGTAGAGCCAGTCAGCGATCGCGCCTTTGAAAATGTCGATATAGTACTAGCAAGTGCAGGAGGTTCAACCTCAAAAACTTGGGCGTCGATAGCCACAGAAAAAGGCGCAGTTGTCATAGATAATTCCAGCGCTTTTCGTATGAATGAGGAAGTACCTTTAGTTGTTCCAGAGGTGAATCCCCAAGCAGCAGCAAATCATAAAGGTATTATTGCGAACCCTAACTGCACCACAATTTTAATGGCAGTAGCAGTGTGGCCTTTACACAAAATCAAACCCATCAAACGCATTGTCGCAGCCACCTATCAATCTGCCAGTGGTGCGGGTGCAAAAGCAATGGCAGAAGTCCAAACTCAAACTAGCGCTATTTTAGAGGGCAAACAACCAACTGCGGAAGTATTTCCTTATCCTTTGGCTTTTAATTTATTCCCGCATAATTCCCCATTAAACGATTGGGGATACTGCGAAGAAGAAATGAAAATGGTCAACGAAACACGGAAAATTTTTGCAGATCAAAATATCAGAATTACTGCTACTTGTGTACGGGTTCCCGTACTCCGCGCTCACTCAGAAGCGCTTAATCTAGAATTTGAAACCCCGTTTAACCCAGATGAAGCCAGAGAAATTTTAAGTAAATCTCCTGGTGTGAGACTGATAGAAGATTGGCAGAAAAATTACTTTCCCATGCCATTTGAAGCCACGGGTCGTGATGAAGTTTTAGTGGGTAGAATTCGTCAGGATATTTCCCATCCTTGCGGTTTAGAACTGTGGTTATGTGGTGATCAAATCCGCAAAGGTGCAGCATTGAATGCTGTACAAATTGCGGAATTATTAGTAGAAAAAAGTTTACTTAAACCAACTCCTTTATTGGTTAATGGCTAATTGGTTATCGGTTAATTGGTTATTGGTAAATATATCCCAAACAACAACCAAAAACCAATAGTTTCCCCTTGAAAGTAATTTGCAAATAGGTTATTACAATAAAGAACCACCAAAACACAAAAAACAAAAAATCAGGAGTAGAAAAGGGTGGTAGATTTCGGTAGAGTTTTAACCGCAATGATTACGCCGTTTAAAGAAGACGGTAGTGTCAGCTATGATGTAGCAGCAAAACTAGCAGATCATCTAGCAAATAACGGTACTGATACAGTGGTGGTGTGTGGCACAACTGGAGAATCTCCTGCTTTAAGTTGGGAAGAAGAATATCAACTATTTTCCGTTGTGTTGGAAGCAGTAGCAGGTAAAGCACTGGTAATGGCTGGATGTGGTTCAAATTCCACCAAAGAAGCAATCGCTGCTACTCAAAAAGCAGCTAGAATAGGAGTACACGGTGCTTTACAAGTTGTTCCGTATTACAACAAACCACCGCAAGAGGGACTTTACCAACATTTTCAAGCCATAGCGCAAGCTTCTGGTGACTTGCCTATCCTGTTATATAACGTGCCAGGTCGTACTGGTCAAAACCTCAGTGCTGAAACAGTTGCTCGATTAGCTCAAGTAAATAACATTGCTGGTATTAAAGAATCAAGCGGGAACTTAGATCAAGTGAGTGAAATTCGTCGCTTGACACCAAAAGAATTCCAGATTTACTCTGGAGATGATTATTTAACCTTGCCATTGTTAGCAATCGGGGCTAAAGGTGTAGTTAGTGTTGCTTCTCATCTTGTAGGCAATGAGCTACAACAGATGATTCAAGCCTTTAATTCAGGTAAAAATCAAGTCGCTATCGACATTCATCTGCGGCTTTTTCCTATATTTAAAGCTTTGTTTTTAACCACAAATCCCATTCCAGTCAAAAAAGCATTACAACTTCAAGGCTGGAAAGTTGGTTCAACACGTCCGCCTTTGTGCGAAGCTGACGTCAAAGTTACTCAAACCTTGGAATTTGTGATGAAGGAACTTAGTCTGATCTAAATCAAAGTGGAATCTCAGTTACTTTCACACTCGAAAGATATGTTGAAAGGAATTCAATAAAAATCCTTAGTAATTTTGACAATGTGTCAGGTACAAAGCCTATACTACGAAAGAAAAATTACAAAGAGTGCCTTTGATGTAAAGTTGCTTTTATCAAATATATAGAAAGAATTAAAAAGCTCATAAAAACAGGATTACAGGAAAGCAAAAGGCATGTTATGTTGCAGAAAAAAATTTGTATTTCATAACAATTTTAATTTTTTTCACTGGATACTTAAATTTATTTATGTCACACAGAACTACCTTATAACTGAATTTCTAATAGACATACAAATAGATGAATGTAAATAAAATAACTACGCGAGTTACAAACAGTAAACACGCACCAAATCCTTACCAATGACATAGACGCGCCTTCTTCGGCTTCAAGGGAGGACAGATGACGACATAACCCTTATAGGTTTGCAGTCGCACCCTATACCGAAGCCTTCTAAAGGGCGTCTAAATGGGGAAACCCCCAAGACCAAGCTGACTCACAAATTAACTTTAATTTGTGCCGATCTACTTATTTTTTAACTGTCTTAAAAGACCGCTAAATTCTCATATTTTTAAAGATCAAAAGAACAATCTCAGGAGAAGTAATGACTAAAAACGAAACTAATTCCGCACTCAAAATAATTCCCTTGGGTGGCTTGCATGAAATTGGCAAAAACACTTGTGTTTTTGAGTACGAAGATGAAATTATCCTCTTAGATGCAGGATTGGCGTTCCCCACTGATGGAATGCATGGAGTCAATATTGTTTTGCCAGACATGACTTATGTGCGGGAAAATCGCCATAAAATTAAAGGCATGATTGTTACCCACGGTCATGAAGATCATATTGGGGGTATTGCCTTTCATTTGAAGCAATTTGAAATTCCTGTAATCTATGGTCCTCGCCTAGCGATGGCAATGCTAGAGGGTAAATTGGAAGAAGCAGGAGTACGCGATCGCACAGAATTAAGAAGTGTCCTTCCCCGCGATGTCGTGCGAATTGGCAAACATTTCTTTGTGGAATATATTCGCAACACTCACTCTATTGCTGACAGTTTCACCGTCGCCATCCATACCCCCCTTGGTCTGTTGATCCACACAGGAGACTTTAAATTTGACCATACACCCGTAGATGGCGAACGTTTTGATATCCAACGTTTAGCCGAACATGGGGAAAAAGGTGTTCTGTGTTTGATGAGTGATTCCACTAACTCTGAAGTACCTGGATTCACGCCTTCAGAACGCTCAGTTTATCCCAATTTGGATCGGGTTTTTTCCCAAGCCCCAGGGCGACTATTTGTTACAACCTTTGCTTCTAGCGTCCACCGCATCAACATGATTTTGCAGTTAGCGCAGAAGCATAACCGTGTTGTCACAGTTGTAGGACGCTCGATGCTGAATTTGATTGCCCATGCTCGAAATCTTGGGTATATCAAGTGTAATGATGATTTATTCAAGCCGTTGAATGCCATCCGCAATCTTCCGGATGAAGATGTGCTGATTTTGACAACTGGCTCCCAAGGTGAGCTGATGTCAGCCATGACACGCATTGCCAGAAAAGAACATCCCCATATTAAAATTCGCCAAGGAGACACAGTTGTCTTTTCTGCTAACCCGATTCCTGGCAATACGATCGCCGTTGTGAATGTCATTGACAAATTGATGATCCAAGGCGCAAATGTAGTCTATGGTCGGGATAAAGGTATTCACGTTTCCGGTCACGGCTGTCAAGAAGACCAGAAACTCATGCTGGCGTTAACTCGTCCCAAATTTTTCTTACCTGTTCATGGTGAACATCGGATGTTGGTGAAACACTCTCAAACAGCCCAGAATGCGGGTGTTCCAGCCGAGAATATGGTGATTATCCAGAACGGCGATATCGTAGAGTTGACAGAAGAATCACTGCGTGTTTCAGGAAAAGTTCCATCTGGCTTGGAACTTGTAGACACTTCCAGTTCTGGTATGGTCAGCGCCAAAGTCTTGCAAGAACGGCAGAAAATGGCAGAAGAAGGTATTGTTACCATTGCCGCAGCAATTGATTGGACTGGTAAACTGATGGCGAAACCAGAAATTCACCTGCGGGGTGTGGTGACAAGTATCGAGCGATCGCTTCTGCAAAAATGGGTACAACAGCGAATCGAAGAAATCCTCAGCGTGCGTTGGTCAGAATTTGCCCAAGGATTTGAAAGTGATAAACCAGAAGTAGACTGGGGTGGATTGCAAGAAGTATTAGAACGAGAACTGGCGCGTTCAATTCGTCGTGAATTGCAATGTCAGCCATCACTGACATTATTAATGCAAATTCCTGATGAACCACCCGTCAAAGTTGCTGATGGTAGAAGACGGCGGACTCGTACAGCTGCTCAGGTAGCATCGTAAGGAATTAGCAATTCAAAATTAGCTGTGGGCGGTTCTCCCACTCTTGCAGGGGTTGCGTAGCAGTGCTACCTACCCCTGATTGTTTATTTTACACAAATTCTTTTACTACCAACTATTTTGGCATTTCACCAGTGGTAAGTTTCATAAACGTATGCGTACAAATTGACTGCATCAAATATGCCACGCTTCTAAACTCTTTTTGGTTTAAAGGATGTCCCTTCTTCTTTGAGCTTTTTTGAGAGAAATGCGATAAATTACCACGTATTTGTACAATTAGTTCGATGATTCCATCAATACTCAATTCCTTTTTTTCTAATTGTAAAAATTTGTTTAACTCATCTAAATTTTCTGAACTCTCCTCGTCCTGGTATAACTGTATGGTTTGTTGCACAGCGTATCTAACATGCTCTGAGGATTTAAACAGTCTTTCTACTTCTTTGTTTTTTGTTTTTCCCTGTCCATACAAGTCATCTAGATAGAAGTAGAAGTTGATGAAGGAACTCGTGTATCTTCCAGAACCGAAGTCGTTACACGCTTCTCGATAAAAAGACATTGGCAAAATTAAATGGTGATGCAGGCGACGATTATGCACCATAGACGCTAACATCTTTGGAGAGATTTCTCTATAAAATTTGTTTTCGCGAGCTTCTTCCTGAAAATTATGTGGTAAAAATTCAATAACTTTCTGCTCCTCTGGTGTCTCAGCTATCCAAGCTCTTTTTGGACTTTCCCAATAGATCTTCTTAACTCCAAACCAAAAACTACCAAGAGCTTCTATATGCTGTGCGACGTCAACCAGAAAAAAACATAATTCTGAGTCTCGCAGGCTTATTTGAGTAATCTGGCTTTCTATGTCTAAACTAAGTTGAGGTAAAAAATCCTGGTAATTATTTACTTTTAAAGCAATGCTCAGTGCTTCTACAATTTTACCGGAGTCAACTATTACTTCAATGATAAAGTTATCGACTTCAATTTTATATGGTCGTTGGCAAGTTGCTTCCGCTTCAACCTTGACTGTTATCTGATACAGCATTGACTTTGATTTTTAGATATGTTCCATTTACTATTTACTAGAAATTCATCGAATCCACACATAAACTAAAAGCAAAGTTAACACGAGCAATAGCCAAGACTGGGTATCATCTTTAGGAATCAGAGGATGCAACAGCAGTACAGCCGGCACATTAGAAATTAAGTTCGATAAAATTGCTGTCACTCCCAACAAACCAGCAGCAGAGTTAACTGCATAGGTAAAAGGTTGTAGCAAATTCAGTTTTTGAGTGGCTTTACTCAAAATAAATAGTCCAGAGAACATCACCAGTAAGTTCCAATCGATTTTGTTAAGAACCCGCTGGGGTTTGACTCGCCTGGTGATCAGTAATAAGCTAGCAGCAACTAAAGCTGACTCTGCTAAAGGTAAACCAGCAGCAAAAGCAATTAACAATCCGGTGGTTATTATTAAGGTTTTGTAAAATAAAGGTTTAAATAGGCGCTTTTTCCTTGTAGGTAAGTGTTCGCAAGGCACAATTGAGCGTACATTTGGGTAAAGTAAACACAGTAGAATTACTTGAATTGCTAACCCTGTTACAGCAATTGGAGTCATTACCAACGTAAAATCCAGATAATGAATGCCTGAAAAGGAGCCAATCAAGATGTTTTGAGGATTACCGCTCAAAGTGGCGACAGAACCAATATTAGTTGCGCCTGCGATCGCCAATAAATAGGGTATGGGATGCAATCTCAAAGCTTGAGTTAGGCTCAGTGTAAGTGGTGTAAAAATTATTGCCAATGTATCATTCAAAAAAAAGGCGGAAAGAATACCACTACCAAAAGTTAAGGCGATCAAGATCCCCAAAGGACTACGGGTAAAACGTAGAAGCAGTGACAATGCTTGAGGGAAAAATCCTGCGTAGGATAAGTTAGCGTTCACCACCATCATGCTCAATAAAAACACAATCGTGGTGGGATCAATTGCTTGCCAAGCCTCCTCCAAACTGAGTACACCCAAAGCAATTAAAAAGGCTGAACCCACCAAAGCGATCGCAGCCCTATTCATGCGTAAACCAGGTAGGTAGCCCAATGCTAACCCCAGATAGGTCAATCCTAAAAAAATATAAGTGGCAAATTGATAGATATGTGGTAACATCTTTCACTGGTAATCCTAATTCTGAACTCAGAATTAGGAATGCAAAATTGTTGAAATCAGGGGCAAATAAGCGAAAAGTAGCAACCAAAAGACTTGTACCTCTATTAACTCAGGGTGCAAAGCATTTTAAGCTCCTAACAAAAAATAATTCCTGGGTGCTAATTAATCAGATACATCAAATAGACACTTAGGAAAAATATTTTATGAATTTTCTGCAAAAAAAGTTCGTAGATGTTACATTGATATCTGTCTTTAGACAGATGACTTTATTAAAATTTTAACTATGTCAAGTTATTAAGAAAATAGTACAATTACACTTCCGATCCTGGGGAAATTGCGATTAACTTGACGTAGTTAAAAAGAAAGTTCTGAGCAAAGTGGCCACTTAAAAACTAGACAGTATCTCTGTTGAAACAAGAATTTTCCGGGAAACGCGATTGTTACATTGTATAACTTCATCGAAGTGGTGAAGACCCTCAAGGAAAAAGAGGAATAGATCATGAAGGTATTCGACAATACCACAAAAAAGATTTTTTTCGCTAGCTGGGTATCGCTAAATCCAACCGAAGCTAGTAATACCAGTGCTATCCAGCCAAATCGCCCAGTTTCCAAGCCTTATTTTGATGTTCTCAAGCCTCTACGTTGGTGGCTAGACCACGTTAAAGTTAGTGATCGCCAATTAGCACACCGCTTGTGTTATCTAATTCCTGCTCAATGTCCATTTGAGCGTGATTTCAAATTATTTGGTAGAACCTTATTTCACATACCACCCATGTGCAAGCTCAACCCCCTATATGAAGAAGTCGTGAGCTTGCGTTTCCGAGCGCTGTGTTACCTAGCCGATGAATGCGGCGAAGATGTTTCCCAGTATTGTTGAGAGAGTGGGGATCAGGGATCGGGGATTCTCCAGAGGAGACGCTACGCGTAGACGCGTAAGCGGCTTCTCATAGAGTACGGGGATTGGGCATGAATCAGTTAACAGTTAACAGTGACCAGTTTAATTTGATAACTGATAACTGATAACTGATTAGTTGTCCCCCTTGTCCCCGATCCCCTACTTCTGCAATTTGCCATTTTGCCATTTCTGGATGGCTTCTTGAGCTTTGTTATGGGCTGATGTTCCCTCTGGAACTAAAACAGCCGTTCCAATTGCTGATTTAGTTTCTCCTCTAGAGGCGCGGCGTTTAGCCATTTCCAAAATAGTTTCGCTCCACTTATTTATAGATTTTCGAGCTTGATCGGAACCTGGTTCACCTGGTGAAACTTTTTTAGCAACTTCGATCGCGCGGTTATAAGTAGAAGCTTGTCCTGGCTGAATTAAACCGTTAGCAGCATCCAAAAGGGTTTTATTAGCCACATATTGCTTGGCTTGTTGACGCCACTGTTTAATTGCTGCTTGTGCTAGGGGATAATTTGGCTGATCTTGACCAATTAATTCAGCAGCAGCTACAGCTTTGGCATATTTTCTCTGTTTAGCGCGATTTTTGGCTAAGTCTAAGATCATGTCATTCCAAATCTGAATATTTGTTTGTGCTTGTTCGTAACGTGAATCACCGGGTTTGATTTTTTTGGCTTTAGCGATCGCCAAGCTGAGATCGCTGGCTTGATTTGATTCGAGTGACATTTTTGTCAAATCTGACAGTGCTTGCTTGCGCTTGGCTAACTCAGAGGTAAGAACAGTCGATGCTTCTACTTGATTGTTTTTAACTTGATTGCTTTGTATTTGATTGTTTTGTAGAGGCGGTGGAACAGTTGGTAAAGTCTTGATAATCTTGGTACTCCTGGTGGTATCTGGTATTACAGGCAAAATTTCTGTTTCACTGTCATCATTAGTAGTTTTGGTTGTAGTTGGAGAAATATCTACAGTTCTAAATCCTGCTTGATTGCGAAGAAATACCACTACAAGCAAGCCAACAACCATGATTGTGCTTATACCCCACCACAGTAGTGGTTTCCAAATAGAGGTGTTGGGTGTTGCAGTCTGTTTTGCTTGTGAGTAGTTTGTTGGTGGTGAGTTGGAATTTTCTTCTGCGCTACTGTAAAGGCTGCTTTGAGAACCAGATCCGACTCCATTCCAAGCGATCGCATTTGTTGCTAATTGATGGGAATGAGAATGCAGCGAAGGCAATGGTAGGGAAGCAGCTAAAATTTCTTGAGAGTTGATCGCACTTGTATTTTTGACGCGATGATTTGTTTGCGATTCTGGTAAGATTCCTTGCTTTCTGGAGGGAATAATGGTAACAGGATTTTGCGTTGGACGCCAGTAGTGTTGACATAGTTCTGGAGTACGGAGGCTCAAGTATCTTTCGAGATCCTCCAAGGTGTTACCATTGCCAGAGCGCAAAGCTTCTAACACTGCTGCTGTAAAGAATCCATGACCGAGTTCGGTACTTTCATGAGAATATTGTTCTGGTTGGCAAGAAATAATAGTGGGAATTTGTAATTCTTGCGCTAGTTCAATTGCCTCTTGACCAATGAGAGTATTTGCTTGAGTTGCATAAGCACGATTGATATCAAGCAGTACTACTGCATCAAGCCCAGCATTTTGCAAAGTTTGCATCAATATTCGCAACTCTATGCCCGTTTCTTCAATCTGAGTGGAGTTGCCTTCAATAGGCATCAGGTAGTCTTGTCCATTGTGATTGATGCCATAGCCACTAAAGAAAAACCACAGTCTGTCTTGGGGTTGCCAACACGCTGCCGCTAAATCTTCTAATAAAAGCAGGATATTTTCCTTTGTAGGATAAGTGGATCTATCACCTAGAGGCGGTGAAGTATCTGTCAACAGTAGACACTGTTGTTGTAAAAAACCTGCTTCTATTACCAAAAAATCTTTTAATGCCTCGGCATCTGCTTGAGCACATCCTAACGGTTGAAAGAATTGATATTGATTTACGCCAATAGCGATCGCCCAGTTATTTGCCATCGCACTTTCTGCCGATTATTTTTTACTTACTTAAAATCGCGGTTGGCTTTGCTGAAAAAACAAAGCTAACCTATTGTTTTATCGTTTTAGTGACCGAAAGATTTCGGAATTGTGAACTAGGAATTTGGAGTTTGGCGCTTTCTCCCATAAGAGTTTTAGTTCTAGGGAGTAAAGAGTTTCTATTCCAAATTCCTAATTCTAAGTTTGGATAAACCTTCATTGAGAGAGAAAAATTTAAACATCATTTTTGTTACTTGTATGTACGAATAAATACTGAATTTGAAATCACCTAAAATTTTCATAGTGAGGAGTATACAGGTCATGAGGAGTTACAGTCATCAGTCATCATGCAGAATTCTCTTTGAAAATAAGATTTTTTTTCAAAGACTTATTCAACTTATGCCATTAATTGGCAAGAGAATCCGGATAGCCTACGCAGTAGTTTTGCTGGGTATTGCAACTCCTATTTGGCTAGCGACGAGTGCGATCGCACCTCAGATTGTGCGAGCTTACACCGCCAGAGTAGACTTATCTATTGATCGCTTACCAGAAGAAAACTACGAAACCCTACTGCAAAGAGCAGAAGCAGCTGCAAGAGCGGCGGCTCAACGTAGCTTTGATCAAGATATTTTAGTAACAGATGTTTCCATATTTATCTCCGTACAAAACAACGGAGCGATCGCACCAGTTTTAGAATTAGCAGTGACTCGTCCTCAGTGGCGCAATCGTCCTGATCCACGACGCTGGGCAAAATATTTTAAAACAGCGCGATCGCTTCTATATTTTGGCGACAATTTTACAACTCCCACTGCGACTACTAATCAAACTGCTAAGTAGGGGATCGGGGATTGGGGAAGAAGGGGGACAAAGAAGAGAATCACTAATGACAATTGACTATTGACTATTGACGACCAAGCACTAAAAATGTCTTGATGACTTAGAATAGTAAGGTTGTCAAAAATTGCGTTATCCGCTGATATGGCTGTTCCAAAGAAGAAAACATCTAAATCCAAACGTGACAAGCGTCGAGCTACCTGGAGACGTAAAGCCAGCCTGGAAGCACAAAAAGCTCTCTCCCTTGGTAAGTCGATTTTGACTGGACGTTCTACTTTTGTCTATCCATCTGCTGAAGAAGAGGAAGAAGAGGAATCATAAAACTGCTAATTGATAATTGGTAATTGGTAATTGGTAATTGAGAAAATACATTATCCATTACCCATTACCCATCAAAGTAATGCAAGAGGGCAATAACCCCTGAGTTTTTAACCAGTGGATGAAGCCCTTTAATTTTTGAAAAAACTCACTACACTTCCTGTTAAGAGTTCCCCATGTTCAAGAGTAAGTTTATAAATCAAACTTGATTTTTATATCCAAGCATTCGTTGTAAAAAAGATAATTTGCTCTTTGTATAGGGAGCGTATCGCCATTTTAAATCTAGCCAGAAAGGATTGGATAATACGCTTTTATAGTGAGAAAAGGTGTCAAAACTAAACTTACCGTGATAACTGCCGATACCGCTATTGCCTACACCACCAAATGGCAAAGATGAGATACCGATATGCATGACTGTTTCATTCAGACACACTGTCCCGGATGAAGTTGTGTGTAAAACTCTTTGTTGGAGATTTTTATTGTTAGAAAATAGGTATAAAGCTAAAGGTTTGGGCTGAGAATTGATTAGAGCGATCGCCTCTGATATATCTGTGTATTCAATGATTGATAAAATTGGAGCGAAAATTTCCTCTTGCATTATGGGTTCTGCAAAGGAAATATTCTCTACTAATGTTGGAGAAATATAAAGTTTTTCTCGATTTATTTGTCCGCCAAAAATAATTTTACTGCTATTTAAAAGATTTGTGATTCTATCAAATTGTTTTCGATTAACAATTCTACCATAGTCAGAACTAATGGCAGGATTGTTACTATAAAATTCTTGAATACATTTTTGAATTTCAGCTAATAATTTTTCTTTAATATTGGTATTTACTAATAAATAATCTGGTGCTAAACAAGTTTGTCCATTATTAATAAATTTACCCCAAGTAATACGTCTAGCAGTATGTTGAAGATGAATATCTGTATCAACAATACAAGGATTTTTGCCACCCAATTCTAAGGTGACAGGCGTCAGGTGTTTGGCTGCGGCTTTCATAACAATTTTTGCCACAGCAGTACCACCAGTGAAAAATATGTGATCGAACTTTTGTGCCAATAATTCTTGACTTGTCTCCACACCTCCTTCTATAACTTTGATGTATTCTGGTTGAAAATACTTACTAATCAGCTTGGCAATCAAATTAGAGGTATTGGGAGCAATTTCTGATGGTTTGATAATAGTACAATTTCCAGCAGCGATCGCACCAATTAATGGTGTCATTACTAACTGAAAAGGATAATTCCAAGTACCAATAATTAAAACGACTCCTAATGGTTCTGGATAAATTTTTGCTGAAGCAGGAAGTAATTGCCAAGGAACTTTTGTTTTTTGGGGTTTAATCCAATTCTTGAGATTTTTGATACAATATTCTATTTCTTTGAATACTAATAATATTTCTGAAGAAAAAGCTTCAAACTCTGGTTTTTTTAAATCTGCCTTTAAAGCTTGACAAATTGCTGTTTCGTTTTCTTTGATTAATTGCTGTAAAATTTTGAGTTGAGAAATCCGAAAAGATAAAGTTTGAGTTTCGCTCTTTTGAAAAAAATCTCGTTGCTGATTAATAATATCAATAATTGATACTTCTAAAATCATTTTATTTCTCAAATAAATATATTTCTGGGGATTAACTGAGAACAGACGCGTAGACGCTCGCAAGAGCAGCTTCTCGTAAGAGTATAATCGCGTCTCTAGCTAACTGTTAACTGTTAAAGGCAATCTCACAGTAAATATACTGCCTTTTCCTACCTCTGAACTGACTTCGATACTACCTTTGTGTGCTTCCACAATTCGCCTTGAAAGATACAGTCCCAAACCACTACCAGAACGCTTATGGCTTCCTTGGCGAAATCGTTCAAATAAAGTTGCTTGTTCTTCAACAAGAATACCAGAACCTGTATCTACTATTTTGATAGTTATATTGTGATCATCACTGATATAGCGTTTCCTATGCTAATGAAGTATAGCTAGACTTCATAGATAAATCATTTCAACTTTGAGAATGTACCTCATCTGAGCGAGAACCGCTATAAATGGTACAAGGCTAATAGTCACAGAACCTTGATCAGTGAATTTGATCGCATTACCGATCAAGTTGGTGAACAGGCGATGTAATTCTAAGCGATCGCCAATAACTGTAATTTTGCAAGACTCTTCATCAAAATCTAATAAGAGTACTAGTTGCTTTGCTTCGGCTAAAGGAGTTAGTTCACCTGCAACTTCTTTGAGTAATTGTCCCAAATCAATCGGTTGAAACGCTAGGGTTTTACGACCTGCCTCAAAACGGTACACTTCTAGTAAAGTATTCACCATCGCTAGCAAGTTGGTGTTGCTACGTCCCATGATCGTGATCACTTCCTGCATCGGTGCTGATAAACTTCCTAAAGCACCTTCCGAAAGTAGTGTTAGCATCCGTTCTGCTGCAACCAGAGGTGTGCGTAAGTCGTGAGTGAGACGAGAGACAAAATCTTCTCTTTGGCGAGCGATTTCATCTCGTTCATCAATACTATGCTTCAACCGCAGAAGCGATCGCACTCTTGCTAACAACTCATCCACCGTCACAGGTTTACGGATAAAGTCATCAGCACCCAAATCTAAACCTTGGGCAACATTGGGTGAATCGTGGGCTGTTATCAGTAAAATGGGGATAAACGGCAAATTCTTATTTTCTCTCATCCGCTTAGTTACTTCATAACCATCCATCCCTGGCATCATCAGATCTAGCAATACTAAGTCGAAAGTAGCCTCATCAATTTTTGCTAATGCAGAAATACCATTTTCTGCTGTGCTAACTGTATAGCCTTCTTCTTCCAAAATAGTTTTGATCAAAAACACGTTATCAGGAGAATCATCGACTACCAATATTTTGTCTGAGTTAGAACCTTGTGTAATCATTGACATTTATTAATTTCAGTAATACTTAAATTTATATTTAATTTTATTAGTATTAATGATATCTAAATTTTTATCAAATTCTTCTTAGCTACTCAATTATTAATTTTATTTATTATCCACAAAAATTTTACTTGAAAAAATAATTAAAAACCACAAATATTTTTTTGTGTTTGCATAACACAAACTGGTAGAAATCAAGTCAAATATGCCAAAAAATCCTAATCACTGTTTTTTATCAAGCAAGAAATAATCACTAACTGCTCATTAAATGAAATATATTTATTTGACGCTTGTCTTGCTTAGAAGAAGGTTATAGAGCAATACGGTTGTTAAAGATTTTTAGTACAGAAAATTGGTGTGTAGAGACGTGTAGCAAGATCTCCGAGGGAATTTCGCGTCTCTACAAATAATTGTGGGCTTAACTGACTCTTTTTAGCCTGTGTAGGTAGGCGTAAGTTTCGTGTAGCCGCTAATTATAGCGCTTCTCGGTTGTGTGCAATACGCTGCGCCCAGACGTTACATGTAACGTCTCTACATTGTTTGTGGCGGTGTATTTGATTCAAATGAGAACCGCTATATATTCGCCAGGTAAGTTTGAAAAATTGGGATGCTCCCCCTTTAACCTTTTACTTTTACCTTTTTCCAATTTAATAGGGTGGATAACCAAAATCATCCTCATCAGGATAAATGTAAGAATTAGAAACCCCCGCCACTACCATCTTCGGGGCTTCTGCTTTAATAGGTTCTTTGCCAAATTCCTTATATTCTTCGTAATTCTTGATAATTATCTCTGACTCTGGAGAATCAGAAGCTATGAGATATTGCGTTAAAGTTGAAACCGTCGGATGTTTATAGTCTACAGTAGAAGCAACCAAAACTGTATTTGGTTCAATACCCCTTTCTTCTGAATCAATAATTGGGCAAAAAATGCCGTGAGCGTGAAATAATGGCCCTTTTGGTGTTAAAGGTAGCTTGCGGTAAGTAGCATAAATTCTTTCCAATTCCGCGAGAAATCCACCTGTAATTCTACCTTGTTGATATTCACAATAGGATTTACTAAAACTTGCTCCGGCTGCGCCATTCAAAGTAAGTTGCAGTGGCAATTCATGCAAAAATTCTTTATTTTCTCCGACTACAAAAATTAAATAGCGTGTAAAGGTTTTAAATTTAAGTTTATCTGCTAAAAAAGCATCATAATTATCTCTTAATGTACCTAGTTTGACACCAGTTTCTCGGTCTTTGACAGACAATGGCCCGCGCCGCACTACTACTAAGCGTGGGGTAGTAGTGATATAAACTGTTTCAGAACCGGAACTAAATTCGTGTTCCATTTGTTGCCAATTGTCATCTGGCTTAAACCCAACAGCATGGGCATTATCCAGCTTGATTGCTAAACCATAAGGCTGGATATGATCTTGTCCATATCGAGGATTAATCATCTGACACCAAGGGATGACTTGAGAAGGCGGTGCATTAAACTTATCGTCCTCAAAGTCGAATTTTCCAGATGTTTTCATTGTCTTTGTCTTGAGCATTTGTGAGTATCTTGCAGATCCAGTTTAAGAAATTTGTAGAGTATTGGTGTTGATAGTAGCTTTGTTAACTTAGACACAATAAGTCTATAGTTGGCTAGGACAGAAAATAGGTAAAAATTAGGCGATCGCACCTCAGACAAGCAAGTTAAATAATGATACCTTGTGTATCGACACCAAGCACATTTATCAAAGCAGATTTTAATTTTTAATTACTTAACTTAAATTACTCGCCATCCACTCCAAACACAACTGCCGGAAATGCTCACCTCGCACTTCAAAATTAGGATACTGGTCAAAACTCGCACACGCTGGTGACAGTAAAACTACAGATGCTTGATGTTGTTTAGCTAGTTCTGCTGATCTGCAAACAGCTTTATCCATCGTTTCCACAATTTCGTAATTAGTGTATCCCACTTCTTGCAACCTTTGAGCAAAGGTATTAGCAGCATCACCAATTAGTAAAACTACGGCAGCTTTGGTTTGAATTTTTGCCATCCAGGCAGTATCATCACCTGCTTTGGCTTCACCACCAGCTATTAAGATCACAGGACTTTGGACTGATGCTAATCCAACCTCGGCAGCATCATAATTAGTAGCCTTGCTATCGTTGATAAAATCTATACCTTCCCAAGTACAAATGTGTTCTAGGCGATGGGGAACACCGGGGAACTCCCTAATGGCACGAGAAATGGCATCTTGATCAATTCCAGCCAATCGCGCCGCCGCTACAGCCATGAGTAGATTTTGCTGATTGTGTTCTCCTACCATCCGTAACGCAGATACTTCCACAATCGCTGTATCTTGTCCCGAATTATCATGGCACGTCTGGGAAATCCAGCCATCTTGAATGTAAAAACCTTTTTCACCAATCAAGAAATCTTTACCTTGAACACTTGTCCAATAGGCATCCGGCCAATCACTCAAACCAACTTTACGCAAGTATGCGTCATCACCATTAAAAATTTGGATCTCACTCTGACGCAATAAAGAAGCTTTTATATTGTAATAATTATCTAATGTTTTATGGCGACTGAGATGATCGGGAGTAAAAGTAGTCCAGACACCAATACGTGGTTTCAAGGTAGAAGAAGATTCTATTTGATAACTACTAATCTCTGCAATCACCCAATCTAGATGATTTTGGATTTTGAATTTTGAATTTTGGATTGCAGTAGCTTCTTCTTTATCGTGTTCCTGTGTGTCTCTCTCTCCGTGTTTCTCCTCAAAAGACAGGGCAACTTCACAAGCAGCATAGCCAATGTTACCGCAAGCTGGAGCATTTAAACCTGCTGTTTGGAAAATGCTAGCAATTAAAGAAGTAGTAGTTGTCTTGCCGTTAGTACCAGTAATTGCCACCCAAGGTATAGATGTTAAGTACCGCCATGCTAGTTCCATCTCGCCGATGGTTTCTATACCCAAATCCCGTGCTTGGGCTAGTACGGGGATATCCCAAGGAACACCGGGACTAACAACTATTAGCTGGGGTAAATCTGATTTGGTCAAGTCCAGAGAATACCCTAGTTCAACAGTGATTTGTTCGGCTAGGAGTTCTTGTTGTTGTGTACGGAGGTTAGGGGAGGTGTTGCGATCGCTTAACACCACCTCCCAACCATCCCGCTTCAACAATCTCGCCGCCGCAACACCGGACTTTCCTAATCCAATTACATGGGCTTTGGGCATAGACTGTAGCAGAATTCCCTGGTTAAGCACACCTTATCCTAACGTTTCTTGGCATAATTTACACAATATTTTTATGGACTTTAGCTACAAATTTTTTACAACTGCACCAAAATCTGCTAACACGCGCGCGTGATTACGCAGCAAACCCAGCAAATTTAATCGATTGCGCTTAATATTGGGATCTGGATCTATAACCAAAACACTTTCCGGCCCATCAAAAAAGTTATTCACAGTGGGAGCAATTTTTTCTAATCCTGCTACCAACAGTTGGTAATTGCGCGAATTTTGTGCGGCTTGAGTTTGGGGAACTAATTCTACTAAGGTATGGTAAAGTGCAGTTTCACAGGATTTTTGGAATAGTTCTGGCTGAACGACAGTCGTCGGATCAAGCTGCTTGGTATCTAAATCACCTTGCGCTGCTAAACGGGTGGAACGGTTGACGGTTTCGTAGATTTTGTCTATAGTACCGTCTTTGCGGATTTTTTGCAGGAATAAGGCGCGATCGCGGACATCTAATAAATCCTGTAATGTCCTTTGAGTATATTCTGGATCATTTTCGCCCAAAACAGCATTCACTAAGTCATAATCTATTTGTTTTTCTTCTTGCAATAGTGTACGAATGCGTTGTAAGAAAAAGTCTTGTAAAGTCGCAACTAATTCTTCTTTGTTTTTATTATGAGTTGCAACAAAATCTGTAGCGATTTTCTCCAATAACTGTTGTAAATTAATTGCTAAATCTGCTGTCCATGTGATGTTTACAATTGCATTGGCAGCGCGTCGTAAGGCGAAGGGGTCAGAAGAACCTGTAGGAATCATCCCTAAACCAAAGATACTGACTAAACTATCTAATCTATCTGCCAAACCCACAACTTGACCTATAATTGTTTGTGGCAAAATATCATCTGCACCACGAGGCAAATAATGTTCAAAAATTGCTGTTGCAACCGCTTCTCCTTCTTCACTTGCTAAAGCGTATTTTTGTCCCATAATTCCCTGTAATTCTGGAAACTCATAGACCATTTGGCTGACTAAATCAGCTTTGCATAATAAAGCAGCGCGGTGAACATTATGACTTTGCTCTGGATTTAATTGCAATTGTTCAGCAATCTGTGTGGTAATTTGAGAAACTCGTCCTACTTTATCTAAAAGTGAACCCAAATCTTCTTGAAAAGTAACTTTTGCTAACTGGGGTAAAAAACTATCTAACGGGTTTTTTAAATCAGCATCATAGAAGAATTTACCATCAGCTAAACGAGCGCGAATTACTCTGGCATTACCAACAGCAATGATATCTGATTTTGCTGGATCACCATTGGAAATAGTGATAAAATACGGTAGTAATTTTTGCTGAGTACTATCTTTGAATATCGGAAAATAACGCTGGTGATGCACCATTACAGTCGTAATTACTTCTGTAGGCAAATTCAAAAACTCGCTTTCAAATTCGCCAATCACTGCTGAAGGGTATTCGACTAGGTTTGTAACTTCTTCTAACAAATCTGGGTAAATTTCTACAGAACCATTTAACTTATTGGCAGATTTTTGGACTTCTTCAACGATAATATTTGTGCGTTCCTCGACATTCACAACAACCGAAGCTAAACGCATTACAGTCACATAATCGGTAGCTTGAGGAATTTTAACTGGTTGGGGATGTAAAACCCGATGACCTTGAGAGATGCGATCGCTTTTAATCGTCTCAGAACCATTCACTAATTCTATCGGCAGCACAGCATCATCTAACAAACTCACCAACCAACGAATGGGACGAGAAAATCGCAAATCTCCATCACCCCAACGCATCAACCGCTTACCTTCTAAAGCCAAAATCCACTGAGGGACAAGTTCTGTTAAAATTTCTGCTACCCGACGACCGGGAATAAGTTTGCGTACAAAAACAAAATCGCCTTTCTCTGTGCTGCGAATTTCAAAAGCATCAAGTTCCACACCTTGCTTTTTAGCAAAACCTTGTGCTGCTGGGGTAGGTTTTCCGTCTTTAAAAGCAGTTTGGGCGGGTGGTCCCTTTATTTCTTCTTCCCTGTCAGCTTGCTGGGATGGTAAACCTTTGATTAATACTGCTAAACGTCGGGGAGTACCGTAAATTTCTACAGATTCACTGCTGAGACTATTTTCTTGGAGACTTCGAGGAATCAGCGATTTCCACTGTGCGATCGCACCACTCAAAAAGCTTGCAGGTAATTCTTCTGTACCAACTTCTAATAAAAATGCTTTTTTGCTTGTATTTTCAATAAATTGAGAATTCATAAACCTGGTACTACACAAACGATATACAAATTTAAGTCTAGTTCAGCAGACAAAGCTAGCTTACTAGTTTGAGGCTCTTTTTTCCTTACTTAGTAATAAAGAGATTCACAACAAAGTAGTGTGGCGATACTGTAGTAGACTATACCAGAAGCTTGTCACCAATGGTCTGATATTAATTCTCCATGAAAGATTAGCAAAAATTATTCAAATCTTTCAAAAGAAAAATAGCTAGGCATCTCGCTAAAGACCTAAAGTTTTGTTAAGATGCAGATGCTGGTAAATTAAAGAGCGAAAATCAGCCATCAGGGTGTGAAGAAACAAATAGTACTAGCACAACAGAGTTAAAGAGAGCAAAGCTATGACCACCTACATTTTCTTTGATGAAGCCCTCCACATGCTTGTAAATGCCTTTTTGATATCGGTAAGTCTGCTGATTGCAGGTTCTGGTATTGGTTTGGCAGTTATTGAAACAATAGAAAAAACAGGCGATCGCCAAATCTCTCCCAGACAGTTTCGCTAATTGCAAGCTAAAAATGTAACTGATTGTCGAAAACCATTGAGTGCTGTGTTCACTAGACAAAAATCCTGGGAACACTAGGGTCAAGAGTCTTACAGAGTTTCATTAATTACCTAAAAAGGAATAAAAATACGGTAATTATACAGAGACGGAGACCAGAGCAAAGGAGCAAACTACAATGGGTTTATTCGACAAAATGTCCAGTACACAGAGCCAAGTTCAAGACGCATTCACTCCAGCAGAAGCATTTGCCGCCATTACTCTGGCAGCAACAGCCTCAGACGGTTATCTTTCTGAAGAGGAAGCGCGTGCTATCTCATCTACACTTTCTCGCATGAGACTTTTCAGAAGTTATTCTAATGATGTCATTATTAGAATGTTTGACAAACTTCTGGGAGTTTTAAAGGGCAAGGGTATTAACTTTTTATTTAATGCTGCTAAGGATTCTCTACCAAATGATTTGCGGGAAGCGGCTTTTGCAGTAGCCACCGATCTAGTATTAGCTGATGGGGTCTTTTCCCAGGAAGAGCGAGATTTCTTGAATGATTTATACCAAGCTTTAGGCATCTCCAGTGATATCGCCACACAAATTGTGCAAGTGATGTTGATCAAAAATAGGGGATAGTTTCGTCATATATCTAACATCACTGTCTCAATGAAAAATAGGGGACGCTCTTTATATTTTCCTGCTCAGTCAAAAACCTGCTTTTGCGATCGCTCTGTTCACGTTCTAATTGAGAGTATTTCTGGGCGATCGTTCAAAATAATTCTATTTACTTACCTAAATCTCGACTGGATGCTGTCCGTAGAATGGAAGTGCTTCTGACCAATAAAGACGCTTTCCTGCTTGCCATTCCAGATACGCTAGCTGCAAAATGCTTGTCACTGTTGCAGCTAATTCTGATTTTGCTTCAACTAGCTGATAATCACTATTCCAGGTTGCTAACTTTTTCTGCCATGCTTCTGGTGTCAATACAGTATCTGGTAATAAGGCTTGGAGTCCCAAACCATCAGGTGCAGGTTGATAAATAGCAGCAAAAAATTGACCCCTTTGTGCCGCCATTTGTACAGCAATGACACTTTTATTTGCTTGTGACAAAGCTACTGCTGACAATGTGGAGATAGCAAATACAGGAATATCTAACTGTTGTCCCAAAGTCCTAGCAGCAACCACCCCAATCCGAGTTCCAGTAAAACCACCTGGTCCCTTAGCTACAGCAATAAAGGCCAAGTCTACCCAAGTTTGGGGTTTAATAAATTCTATTAAGCGTTGATGCATAAGACTGGATAATTCACGTTCCAAATTCCAGACAGCAGAACGTGCATCTCCAGCAAAGTTACTAATTGCCAAACCCAATTCAGGGGTTGTAGTATGCAACGCTAATCCGTATCGTTTGAGGTCGAGATCTTCCAATGCAGTAGACAAAGCAAATAACTTGATTTATTTTACCAAACATAAAGCGTAGAGACATGCCATAGCACATCTCTACAACTAACCACTAAGCACTAACTAAATACTATTCCTCTTCAGCAGCATCATCAGTATCTTCGTCTTCGTCCTCATTTGTCTTGGTGACAGAGTTAGCGGAAACAACAGCTCCTTTTTCTAATTTTTCCCGTACTAGCTGTTTAATTTGTTCAGCAAATTCCGTTTTTTCTTCTAAGTACTTAATAGCGTTATCTCGACCTTGGGAAATATTATCGCCATTGTAGCTATACCATGCTCCCTTACGGTTGATAACACCAGTTTCTTCTGCCAAATCCACAAGACAACCCAAGGTAGAAATACCTCTACCAAAAATGATGTCAAATTCTGCAATTCTAAAAGGTGGCGCGACTTTATTTTTAGCAACTTTGACTTTGACGCGATTACCAAATTCCTCGGTTCCTTTTTTCAAGGTTTGAATCCGGCGGATATCTAAGCGTACCGAAGCATAATATTTAAGTGCATTACCACCAGTTGTAGTTTCTGGATTTCCGTAGCTGATACCAATTTTTTGTCGTAACTGGTTGAGGAAAATAACTGTGCAGCCAGATTTACCAATATTACCAGTAATTTTACGGAGAGCTTGGCTCATCAATCTTGCCTGAAGACCAACGTGAGCATCGCCCATATCGCCTTCGATTTCTGCACGGGGAACCAGAGCTGCTACCGAGTCGATGACGACTATATCTACTGCTGCTGAACGAACGAGTTGATCGACAATTTCTAATGCTGATTCTCCTGTATCTGGTTGGGAAACCAATAAGTTTTCTGTATCTACACCTAAAGCTGCGGCGTAGGTAGGATCTAAGGCGTGTTCAGCGTCAACATAGGCAGCAATTCCACCATTTTTTTGCACTTCTGCAACGGCGTGTAATGCTAATGTTGTTTTCCCAGAGCTTTCTGGGCCATATATTTCAATCACTCGACCTTTGGGTAAACCGCCGCCCAAGGCCAAATCTAAAGTCAGCGCCCCACTAGAGATGGTTTCTACCCGCATCCGGGTGGCGTCGCCCAAGCGCATGATTGTTCCTTTGCCAAAAGTACGCTCAATCTGGTTGAGTACCATGTTGAGCGCTTTTTGCTTGCCAGCATTGTCAGTATTAACAGCCATTCCTACCTCTATATATATGGATTTAGGGAGTGTTGCTTGGGAAGATTTATAGAACAGATATACTATTTTGACATTTTTCTGTGGCTAATCGCTACATAGTGCGAACTACTCTATCTTGGTTATTATGCAGTATGTGTTAGCTATGCGCCTGGTCAAGCGCTACTATAGGCATATTTTTACGTTTATTTACAAGACATTTGTTAATTCTCGTCTAGCTATTTAGTCTACAAGCATAATGAGTGCTGATTTTACTGACTTTGTGATTCCTGATACAGCTGTTACCGTAGCTGGTTTGACTGATTATATTCGCTTGCTACTAGAACAAGATGAGCAATTACGGCAAGTTTGGGTAATTGGAGAAGTTTCTAGTACTAACAATCATCGTAGTGGTTTATTTTTTACACTGCAAGATCCCGATCATGGAGCAGCAATTAAATGCGTGGTGTGGAATGGGCAATTGCCGAAACTGATGCAAAGACCGACTGTGGGTGAGCAGTTAATTATTTTGGGTAGTATACGACTATACCCGGCACGCGGAGAATATCAGCTTTCTGTTTGGCAAGCTTTACCTGCTGGTGTGGGTTTGCAGGCGTTGCGTTATCAACAACTGCGAAACCGTTTAGAAGCGGAAGGATTATTCGATCCACAAAGGAAGCGATCGCTTCCACTTCATCCTCAAACTATTGCTGTTGTAACTTCACCGACTGCTGCTGCTTGGGGTGATATCCAAAAGACTCTCAAACACAGATACCCAGGTTTACGTGTTTTATTTTCTCCTGCCACAGTCCAGGGTGAGCAAGCACCAGATTCTATTGTCAAAGCAATTGAACGGGTTGAACGTGATGGACGGGCTGAGGTATTAATCTTATCACGGGGAGGGGGTGCTGTTGAGGAATTGGCTTGTTTTAATGATGAACGGGTAGTGCGAGCAGTCGCTAATTGTGCTATTCCTGTGATTACGGGGATTGGACATCAAAGGGATGAGTCTTTGGTGGATTTAGTTGCAGATGAGAATGTGCATACTCCGACTGCGGCAGCTGAACGAGTTGTTCCGGCTCTGGCAGACCTATATAATCAGCATCAACAGCGAGTTGTAAGTTTACAGCAGGTTGTGCAGAGGAAGTTAACAACAGCTGAAAATCAACTGCAAGGATTGGGGGAACGTTTACAGCGTCTGCGCTTGGATAAGCAAGTACAGCAACAAATGCGGATGCTGGTTTGGCAACGTCAGAAATTAGTGCAAATCACATCTGGTAAACTACAACAAGCAACTCAGCATTTGGAGATGTTACGACAGAAGCTGACAACTCTTGACCCGAAAGCTGTATTACAACGTGGTTATGCCGTGGTCAGACAAGAAAATGGGATGATTGTTCGCAATGCGACTGAGTTAGGTATGGGTCAGGAGTTGGTGATACAGTTGGGACGGGGTGAGGTTAAAGTAAGGGTTACGGAAGTAGGGGACAAGGAGGGAAGAAGCATTTTGAGTAAAAAAATTGGATAATTTATTTTTTGGAATTTCCCTAATTAATAGTGTGAAGACGCAGAGGACGCGGAGATTTGCATGGTTAAGCGCAGTAATTCTTCTAATTCTAAATCTGTAGAAATAGAAGTTTGGAGTTATGAGGCGAAGGTTGCTGAGATTGAAGATATTATTGCTCGGATTGAGGCGGGTGAGTTGGAGTTGGCTGATGTGTTTGAGGAATTTGCTAAAGCTGTTGAGTATTTAGGTGAGTGTGAAAGTTTTTTACAACAACGACAACAGCAAGTAGATTTGTTGATTGAAACTTTGGATGATAAATAATTAACTTAAGTTAGCGATCGCAGTGGCTTGTCCCTAATCAATTGTTTGTATAAAAGGGTGTAACTATCGATACTGGCTGTTCTGCTTCACTGATGGGAGCAGGTTTCATTTCGCCGCGAAAGTCGATGATTTGTACGAGTAGTAGGTAGGCGATCGCCAGAAGAATTGAAAAAATACCTGTAATAATTGCGACAAACTTTGAACTATTCATTTTTCTTCCTAGATGTGAGATTAGAACGAGAGAGTATTTTTATTAGGTTCTATTTTCTACTAAGTAGTTAATGATAAATGACGAACTTTACGAGTTAGCTTTACTCGTGCCGATCTACTTAATTATGATATTACACTGGATTTTTCTTTTGTGTTAATCAAAAATTGATTAAGTGGCTTGATCCGTTTTTTAATAGACGACAGCCAAAAGAAGATTCTTTCTGTGTGTCTAAATCCCAACATATTTTGAATTAAGTTATATGTTATGCGTTTACTTTGATGCTTAAAATCAGGGGATAATATTAAAGTTTTTTCCAGAAATCGCAGGTACATTGAATAATCAACTTTTAATGATTCTCGTGCCAATTCAAAGTAAGATAAGGCTAAAGCATAACGATATTTCAGTGTCAATTTGTTTGACTGTGCTAACCTATTTTGTGCTTTCTGTAGCACTAAATTTTGGCATTCTATCCAACGAGATTTACTATAAGTAGAAACTGTCACATTGCCATATCTTCTATAAACTGCATAGCAACCTGGCTGATATACTACTTTCGCACCACTAATGACTACTGATAAGAAGAAATCTCGATCTTGTGCAGCTAACAAGTTTTCATCCCATCCACTACTATTTTCGACTGCACTTCTTCTATAAAGTAATGAAGCGACAGCAGTCCACCAATTTGATAGTAAAGATTCAAGGATATCAGCTTGTATTTTGGCTATTTGTATAGGCCCTAAAAAACTTGTTCCATCTGAATAATGATGTTTATGTCTCCAATCACCATAAACGACATCAGCTGCTGTTTTTTCTAAAAAATCCACTTGTCTGGTAATCTTTTCAGGTAAGATATAGTCGTCTGCATCTAGGTACTGGATATATTCTCCTTGAGATAGATGAAAGCCATAGTTTCTGACATGGTTTCCGCCTTGATGAGGTAGGCTTTTCCAGATCACTTTATTGCCATAAGTTTTGATAATTTCTAAGGAATTGTCAGTTGAACCATCATCAATCACAATAATTTCAAGATTGGGATAGGTTTGTTGTAGACAGCTATCAATTGCTTCTTTTAACCATTTTTCTGCGTTAAAACAAGGAATGATCACTGAGACAAGTTTGGACATTTTTGTTTGACTCTATGCGTTGTAAAAACTTTATAAACAGATTATTAATAACATATAAATGAGATGGTTTTCAGGAATCCTGAGATGTGATTAGTCTTTTTAATCTAAAAATACTTAAAATTAACGAAGTAAAAATTATTCAAACAATTTTTTTGCGGTTTGGAATTATATCAAGTTAGGATAATTTGTTCTGCTTGTGGTACACGAGTTAAAAAGTCTTTGTCTACTCGTACCCACAAATATCATGAATGTGGGACACTTATGCATCGTGACCACAATGCAGCGATTATGATTTTGAACAAAGGACTTAAACCCACATTCCGCACCCTAAAGTGTCACACTACGAATTTTGGACGTTTGAGGATTTTGAGATGGCGATCGCCATTTCAAATTTATCGAGTTTTGTATAAAATACAGCTTTTCTCGTTAGTAAAAATCCGAAAAAACCGATTGTGACAGTAGGGTGTGCGGAATGTGGGCTTAAAAATACGGTAGGGCATACCGAAATTCAAGCTTCTGGACAGAACGACCTCTGCTTAAGTGGGGAAACTCCTTTAAGTAAGTTGGCTGGATGAAAGAAGAATCCCGTCGCCTTCAGGCACGGGAGTGTCAACCATTAAAAAACCGAATCACATTCAGGATTCTGGCTAGTGGTAACTTTCCATTGTCGGGGTTGATAAAACAAAGATTGATTGGTAATCGTATTGGCTTTGACTGTAAATCGAAAAGATTCAACAGCATCAAAGGAGTAGGCGCCTTCTTTGATAAAAACTTTGGCATTGTATACACCAGGATTCAAGCAGCAAAAAGGCATATACATTTGTAATTCATTTTTTCCCGGTAGAACCTTTAAAGAATTATTGTCGCTGGCTGCTGTTAGATACAAAATTCGACCGTTTTCTCCACCAATATCTGTAATTGTGACACAGAGATTAGCGTTAGTTACCGTGCGATGTGCTTTGCATTCTACACACAAAGAAGCAGATGCACCACTTATAGGTGTTTCTACAAAATTTCCCTGGTCATCTTTAAAATATACAGAAGTAATATCTATACCTGTACTTTCACTTTCAGATTTTTCTGGTAAAACCAAGTAACCTGTAGATTTTTCTGTCCCAGCTAGACATAAATCTTCTTCATATTTACGAACAACAGTATCTATGTCGCCAGCAGAAATCAATCTACCTTTTGATATATAAACTGCTGAAGTACAGACATTTAAAATTGCTGGAGGATTATGAGAAACTAAGATAAAAGCAGTGCCATTTTCTCGAAGTTTAGCCAGTCTGCGATGGCATTTCATTCTAAATTTGATATCACCAACTGCTAATACTTCATCAATTAGTAAAATATCTGGTTCAATATGCACAGCACAAGCAAATCCTAATCGTGCAGCCATCCCAGAACTATAAGTTTGGACAGGTGCGTCAATGGCATCGGCAATTTCCGCAAACTCTATAACATCCTGCAATCTTTCTTCAATTTCTTTTGTAGATAGACCCAGGATAGACATATTAGCATAAATATTTTCTCGCCCTGTCAAAATAGGATTAAAACCTGCTCCCAAGGCAATTAATGGTGCAATTCTACCTCTAACTTTGACTCTGCCAGTATCAGGTTTAATCAAGCCACTAATAATACGTAGAATTGTACTTTTACCAGCTCCATTTGACCCGATTAATGCTAGTGCTTCTCCTCGACGGAGTTGAAAGCTAATATCTTTAAGCGCCCAAAATTCTTTTGGTCTTAAGGAGTGACTTTTTCGATTCACACCAAATAATTCTGTAGTGATATCTTGAACACCATATAACAAAGATTTTTTTAAATTTCGACAAAATTTTTTAGATACATTCTCTACTGAAATCACAACTTCAGTATCCTCTTGAGATTGGGTATGGGAAATTTCTTCAATTAAATATGTCATAATCATGAACTAACTCTTTCTACTACGAAAGGCATAGCTAGACGAAATGTAATCCAAGTAAGTAGTAAACCGATAATAGTAATTCCACTAACTACCCAAAATCCTAAAGGTTCTGATACTATGCCTGTGGTTGCTAACTCTCTAGTTGTAACTAATAAGGGAGTCACAGGGTTGAGCTTTACTAAAAATCTAAATATTCCCTCACTAGGAATTTCATAGACTACTGGTGTTAAAAACAGCCAAAAACCTGTGATTAAAGTTAATCCTTTAGACACATCTTGATATAAAATTCCGAAAGGAGCTAATAAAATACCGATGAATGTTCCAAGTAAAACTAAGTGAATTAATGCTACTGGCGTTAAAATCACTGTCCAACTAACAGAAACACGAAAGAAGATAAATAAGGCAACAATCAAAATTACTTTAATAGCAAAATTAAAAAACACTTCGCCTAGCTTCGCCAAAATTAGCGCTTCGCGAGGAAAATTAACTCTGGCTAACATTGGTTTAGCAACTGTCACTGCTTGTAGAGGGCCATTTAATGCTTCCACAAATGTTTGCCACAAAGCAGTGCTAAACATGACATAAGCTGGATAGGGTATATCTGTTTTCCCGACATTAATGACTTGGGCATTATTAGCAAGGGTAAAGCTTATTGCCATGACAATTGGGGGTAAAAAGGCCCAGATTATTCCTAAAAATGATTGACGGTACTGGGCGCTGATATCGCGGATCATTAATCGCCAAGCGAGTTCACGAGAAGCGAGTAAGTCTCGCCACATTTGTTGGAATAATCGGAGGGGATGTTTCAGGCTACTTTCTGGTGTATGAATAACCACATGTAGCTGAGATTTTGAACGCTTTTTGTGCTTCAAAGTTTTCACTCCACTACACCGCATATATATATTTCCCTTCACAGGTAAGTGTTTTCCACTACCTTATGAGTGAGGTATTCTCAGTCATGAGGTTGTGATCCGGGAAAATTGTATTTTTATTTACTGAGCGATAAAAAAAGACTATCGCGATCGCAGTTTTCTGGCAATGATCTGCGGTACATACAGAGGGTCATATGAAGATTTGATGAGCATTGCTCGTAGCGTGCCAAAATATTTATTACTTGGATTACAAGGATAAATCGCTATTTGAGGAGCAGCTTGAGAAATCAGATCAAGTTGATACTTGGCATTGAGGCGGCGATTTTCTGGGATACTAAGCATTAACGCATAGGTGCGCGCAGCGTTAATAATGGGAATTCTCTGGATATTACTCAGGTCATACAACTGTTCTTTGGAACTCTGCCAACCTGCGAGCCGTTGTTCAATGTAAAATCGATCTCGCCAGTCCATATGTTCTTGGGGAGTTTGTTTCACCCATTCCAACCATTCACAAATACCTGCGATCGCACTTGATTTGCAAGATTCGCCATAGGTGCGGGCAATTTGTTGAGTGCAGATTTCGATATCGTCTATATTATCAGGAAAACATGTGCGCCACATGGCTTTACCGACTTCAAAGCACCAACCACCTACAGAAATTCCCTCCAAGGAATCTCGTACACTTTGGAGAAAAGGTAAAGCGTCGCCTTCGCAGACGTGTCCTGCGGTGTGTTCAGTGACGAGTTGCTTACGGTTGGCTTTGCTGTTGCGTCCTTTTAAAAAGATGTGCTGATATCCGAGTTTGTCTGCTAATGTGGCTGGTAGGATGCGATCGGCTACTGACATCCTGGCAGCAATACGAGTGAAGGGTGCGATGCTGACATTACCACGAGATGCCATTGCTAGTACCAAGCGTGAGTCAACACCAGCCGAAAGTCCTAGCCAAACTCTGTTCTCTTGCTGATAAAGTCGTTGCAGTGCTGTGATCATGCTTTGGCTTAAAAGTTCCAAAGCTTCTTCATAGTCAAGTTCTGGATTGATTGGTGGCAGCAAAGGTCGAGGATGAATGCTACCATCTTTGAGGTGAATAACTTGACTGGGTAAAAGACGACTTATTTCCCCAAATCGCGAAAGCGGGGGTGTAAACCACGATAAACCTTTTTGATAATACAACTCTCGGCAATCAGCCTTTGGTAAAAGTATATCGTTAAGTAAAGCTGGACTACTCGATACCCAAGGTTGACCGTCGCGAGTGCTTCCATAAAAGCAACCTAGAAGCCCAGAAGCATCCATGTGTACCTGACCCTTACCAATCAAAACCCAACGACCAGCCCAACTCGTGTAGAGTTTGGGTATATCTTCACTCTTTGTCCGGGAAATCTCTGTTATTGGTTCTAATTGGGACTCTAGCGTTTCCACAGCCACTCCCAGAATAACCCAACAAGCTCCGTCAGCATCCTTTGTCCAAGTGGCACGAAGTTCGGGACAATAGGAAATCCAACGGTCGGCGTCTAAGCGGCGATAATGCCAGTCTTCATATACAGGGAAAACTTCTGGTCCAATTATAAACTGGCGGCGATGTGGTCGCATTAATAGGGATTTAGTCGGAGGCACAGATTCTTTACTCATGTGAGGTTGTGTCCTTGTTTTTCCAGGTCACACCCTGATTAATTTTGTGATGATAGCGTTGTAGATGTTGGTGGCTGGTTGGGTGGGACTTGATTTTTTAGTCCTTGCAAGTATCTTTTTGCATAGCGAGAGGTGAGATAATGGTTTAATGCCTTGTCTATTTCTCGGAGAATTTTCCCTAGTGCGCGAGAACCAAATTTCCCCAAAGGAACTTTACGGACGAGGGGATTGACAATTGTCATATCTCGGCGCCATCCTAAGCGTTTATATTTGTTTTGAAAATACTCATCTTCAGTCAGGTTCCACTTATCACGTAAACGCTTCAAGCTAGTTAGTTCCCAAGCATCACTCCACCGCAGCATATAAAAGTGTAAGTCTGTCCATTTTAAGGGCGGGCCTGGTACGTAGGTTATTAAAGATTCAGGTTCTAAGTAAACTGTACCGCCAGCCTCACTAACCAAAATACATAAATCGACGTGTTCTTTCGTGTTCAGCAGTCCTTCATCTAAAAGACCAATCCGATCAAAGATTTCTGTGCGTACGAGCATACAGTGAAACTCTGCCAATCCGGTTGGTTGGCGTTGCAGTTGGGGACGCACATCAGATACTTTGCGTCCCTGTTTATAAATCTTCTCAATCATTCGCCGTCTGGTAGTCTCGCCTTTGGTTTCGACTTTGACTCCAGATTCTCCACCTGCACAATGCACTTCTGTATGTAGGGGTAGGTATTGACAGACGAGGGGACTAACGATGGTTGCTTCGGTGGCTTCTGCACAGTCTACCAATGCTTGCAACCAGCCAGGTGTCACTGCGACATCGTTATCCATGAACACAACATATTTACTGTTGACTTGGCGTAAACCGATGTTTCTTGCGTGGTTGGGAGAAAGGTAGTGATCAGTGCGAATTAATTTAAATTGTTTTTCGGCTGCTTTTGCTTGCAGATAATTTTTGATGTCAGTAGGGGAACCACCATCTACGTAAATTAACTTAAAAGGATAATCTGTGTTGTCGTAAATACTTTCCAAAGATTCACGGCTATAGCTAAAACGCTCACGGGGAACAACTACTATCGTTACCTCTGGTTCTAATAACAAAGCTTTATTCATGATGATGTTCTTTTTAAGTGTGGTATAAAATAAGCCAGTTTAACTGTTCACAATTATTTTGACTAGTAGTCTATATCACCTTTTTCCAATTGGTTGAGAACTTACCGAAGATGGTTGCAGATGATCCATGATGACTCGCTGATATATTTTGACTAATTCATCATTGAGGTGATTTGTATCATAGTGTGTTTCTACATAAGCACGACCAGCTTTACCCATTTTTTCCCATAATTCTGGATGCTTAATTAAGTAAGTCAATTTATCTGCGATCGCATCTGCATTTCGTTCTGAAACTAAGAAACCAGAAATCCCATCTTGCACTAGCTCCGGAATCCCACCGTGTCGAGTCGCAATCACTGGTAAACCCATAGCCATTGCTTCTTTGAGGGTATTAACAGGTGCATCCTGATTTCCATCTTTAGCTGTGACACTTGGAGCGATAAAAATATGAGTATTATCAATAATTTGAATTATTTCTTGTTGATTTTTCCAACCTAATAACTTAACTTGTTCTGCAACACCCAGTTCAATAATTAATTGCTGTAAATATTCTTTTAAAGCGCCATCGCCGACAATATTATATTCCAAGTTGGGATAGGTTTTTAAAACTTTGGCAACAGCACGAATGCCATATTCTATTCCTTTCTTTTCGATCAACCGACCAGTTGTCGCCACAGAGATTTTACCATCTTCTAGAGGCTGGCGTGTCTGAAAACTAAACCGACTACAATCTATTCCCGAACCGTGAACAATAATCTTTTTTTCATTACACCCTAATTTAATGGCTCGCTGGCGAAAAAACTCACAATTCGCCAGGAAAAAATCTCCTTTGACAAACAATTGATCGTAAACATTTGCCCCATATTCTTTGACATACCAGCTGATATCATAGCCCCGAAAAGTGGTAATTAACTTGCCTTGAATCGCACCGATTTCACGATAAATCATTCCCTCGTTGCCTTGGATACCAAATTGACAGTGAATAATATCATATGATTCGGTATTTAATAAAGGGATTATAGAGTATAAAATCCTTAAAGATGCTGCTCGCCCATGATATCTGAAAAAGTTGAGCGATCGCAGTATGACTAATGGAGCTTGATAAAAATTTGTAATGATTAACCACAGTGCTTTTAGTAGCCGCCAGAGTTTATTTTGAGGAATATTGGGAGCATAAAAAGTGGATTTTAGCAAGTCATATTTTTCTACATCTGGATGATATTTAGCAGTATCATCAGGTCTATAACCGTAAATATGAACTTCATGTCCTCGGCAAATTAGACCTGTAATCTGATTCAAAATAAATGTTTCTGAGATAACTGGAAATTTGTTGACTATAAAAGCTATTTTCATACACTCATGTCACCGCTTATTAGCTGTTGATAAACAGCTATATTATCTGTTTGCGCTGTCAAGATGCACTTTTAAAACCTAATTATTTTTTATTGGGAATAAATATAGCAGAAGACACCGTAATTATTGTTTCACAAAAAAGCCGAATAGTTAAACTTTCTTTGAAATGAAAAAACACGGTTATAGATCAATAATGTTTAAAATCCCCGCAGACTGGAAGTCTGGGGCTATACAAACAAAGTCCGCGCAGGCGGACTCTTTTTAGCCTGCGTAGGGTGGCTACCCTACCCTGCGGGAACGCCTGATGGCGAATGGGAAGCCGCCCTACGGGCGTCTATGTTTGTGTAGCCGCGACTTCTAGTCGCCAGGTAAGTTTGAAAAATTGGGATGCTCCCACTAGGAATATCAATGTTCTGGTTTAGAACCTCAACATTCTGGTTTCAAACCAAAAAATTCTGGTTTAGAACCCCAACATTCTGGTTTAGAACCAAAAAATTCTGGTTTAGAACCTCAACATTCTGGTTTCAAACCTCAACATTCTGGTTTAGAACCAAAAAATTCTGGTTTAGAACCTCAACATTCTGGTT
>NZ_JCACKS010000219.1:96855-108891 GCF_059505505.1 Pelatocladus sp.
TCAAACCTCAACATTCTGGTTTAGAACCCCAACATTCTGGTTTGAAACCAAAAAATTCTGGTTTCAAACCTCAACATTCTGGTTTAGAACCTCAAAATTCTGGTTTCAAACTTTGATATCTTGCATCAGCTTTTCATCCCGCCAATAAATAAATTTATTGGCTAATAGCTAAAGTCAGATAAATCTGACTAGGACAGTGTTTGAGTCAGTTTTAACGGACTTACGCTATTAGCCTCACCAATTAATTCTGAGGCGGGATATAGGGTTGGTGCAAGATATCAGAACTCAAAAATTCTCGCTTCAAGGCGATTCTTCTCCCTTATCCCCCGTGTCCCCCTTGGGGTTGCCAAAGGCGGTGGGGTTCTTTCTATGCGTCTTCATATGGAAATGGTATCAGATCCCGGACTTTTTAAAGAAGTCGGGGATCTTGTCTGGAGCGAATGATTTAATGATAATAGTTAACAGTTAACTGTTAACTGTTAAATAAACCTACCTTTACCCTCTTTGCGGTAAATACCAATTACAGATGGAATTGGAAATCCTTTCGGATCAGCTTTACCACCATCTTCTGTAGACATATTGCTAGGCCAGCTACTACCACGGGGTACTGTACGAGTCTGATTGAATGTCTTTCCATCCAAATCTAGTATTTCAATACTACGGTTCAATATTGTGCCATCATTAACTGGGCAATTTTCACCAGGATGCTGTATCGCAATAATCAACGTATCTCCGACAAAAGTTGGGCCTGTCATCTCACAACGCACTGGACCTTGAGCAAAAGGTATTACTGTTCCTGCGTTTGGTCCAAAAGTAGGAATAAAGAACAGCCAGTTATTACCAAAAACACCTGTAAAACTGGAAACATTACCACTGGCTGTATGATTGATGGTGTTTGGAGTACCAGTAGCACCTATACTAAAACCATTATGGGTATCGGTGGACATATCTGTCACACCCCAAACGTTACCTCGAAAATCAATAACTAAGTTATCTACATTTGCAAAACCAGCCCCAGTTTCAGAACCAGCTTCTCCACCTTGTTTAAATCTTTCCCACCGGAAACTAAGACCTGTACCATCGGTGCTATCTTCAATAATTTTGTAAAGTCCACCTGATTGCTGAGTTGCATTTGGATCTGTGCTTAACTTAGCAACTTGGAAAACGCGGGAATCAGGATAACCATCACTTCCTGGCGCACCATCGGTATAGGAAATAAATACTTCTTTGGTGAGTGGATGAACTTCTAAGTCTTCTGGACGTGCTGTGGGGGTTCCACCAGCCAGGTTTGCAGCTAGGAAAGCATCACAGAGAATAGCACCTTGGTTAGGATAAAAGTCAGATAACTTTTTACCTTGATAATCAGGTAGTGCTGTTGCTTCATTGGTGCGATCGCAGTTAAATGCACCACCATCGCTAGTTTGTTTCGCAATACCTTTACGTTTGGGTAGTTTGATCAAACCATTTCTTTGTGCTGAACCTAAAGCAGCAAATTCTTTTTCAGAAAGAACGCTGGGTGCTATGGGATCAGTGGAAGTATTTATAAGCAAAGGTATCCATTTACCTGTACCATCTGGATTATAACGGGCAACATACAAAATACCACTTTCCCACAACTTACTGTTGTTTTGATCAGTTGGATTAGATACGGTATCTGTGCTGACAAACTTCCAAGTGTGTCCCCCGCGTCTGTCATCACCCATGTAACCGATTAATTTCTTACCTGCTTCGGCGCGAACAGCAATATTTTCGTGGCGGAAACGACCTAACCAAGTGTGTTTGCGGGGACGGAAATTTGCATCGGCCGGATCAATTTCTACCATCCAGCCGTATTTTTCCCCTACTAAACCAAAGGTTTTGCCAACTGTATCATCTGTGTAACCTGTTTGAGTACCATCAGGTTTGACAAACTCAGTCACACCCACAAAAAATTCTGCACTTCCTTGGAAGTTTTCTTCAGCAGTTAATACAGTTCCCCAAGGAGTTGTACCACCAGAACAGTTGTAGGCTGTACCAATAATTTTATTACCTAGTCCGTCGGCGCTAATGGTAAAAACTTCAGTTGCACCTGGGCCTGTACCAATTAAATAGTTTTGATCTCCTTGCTGATGGGGACGACTTCCCCAAGCAGTAACATTTTTATATTCATCACTGCGTTGGCTGTTGATTCCTAATCCCGAAAGACCATGAATGCGGCGGTTGTTGGAATCTTTGACAACTTGGAATTTATTGCTACGATTAGAACGATTGCGGCGAGAGATACGGACAACAGATGCACCCAGGTTATATAAAAATTCTCCGTCTAGTTCAATGTTTCTTTGGGAGGGTAAATTCCACCCAATTATTTGACTAAATGTAGTGGGGAATCCGCTTCCTTTGAGATCAGATGGAATTTCTGGTGCTAATTCAGAAATAGGATAACTAATATATTCATGATTTACGAATAAGTAGCCATCATTCTTGTTAATGCTAGGGTCAGGATTCAAGTCTCTATCAATCGAGATAAAACTAGTGTGGTCGCAGTTGTAACCTACATAATCATAGTCGTTGGGAAATACGCGATCGCCCCAACTAACTATGACATAGCGATCGTACTCTGGTGGAACTACCACATCATCGATAACTGTGTAGCTATTTAATTTTGCATCTCCAGAAGCCTTACGTACTTCTCCTTTTTCAATTCCTGTTGGTAAATAACTATTTAGCTCTTGATAAATTGGTAAAGGATGGGGTAAGCGTACAGGTGTAAATCTCAATGGTACAATTTTTGCTTCGGCAATACTGGAAACACCATTTATAAGTTTGTCTCCTATTACAGCAGCACCAGCACTACCAGCAAAAAATACTAAAATTTGTCTGCGACTAAATTTAGACATTAATTTTCCTCTCTTGCAGTGTTAATTACATCAACTTTTAGTGAAAAAAAGCAAGGTGATATCAGTAAAGACTTGCTCTAGAAACTGAATATCAAAACATCTGTATATACGAATCTTTTCCACCCCATTACTACTAGGGATAAATAAGTCAAACCCTTTCACAATGAAGCTATTAAATCTAGAATCTATTGATTAATTTATTCTTGCCAAAAAAGCATAGCGAGTTATTATTATCAAAATAATAACTTGATAAATACATCAATTTTTTTTGGTAAAATACAGGCAAGATCTATGTTTATTGTTTATACACCTAAATTCGGATGAAAAAAGTTAACAATATAAATCTAAATAACAAACATTAAAAACAGATTATATTTAGGTTAATTGAATTATTTTATTAACATTAAAAACAAGTTATTTTTAGGTTAAATAAAATCAAAATGTTATTGTGATTCAATAAGAAAAGCAATTATTTTTAAATTTCAAAAATAAAATAAAGAGTCCGCGCAGGCGCTCAGTGCATCGCAAGCTCAGTACGAGACGCTCAGTCGAACGATTGGGGATTGAGTCCCAGGATTTATCCGCTTTCTTGTACTTTGCTCGGAATTATCGGTCAGATTGTTTCAGCGTTTGAGGTAACCTTTGATAATTTGTTTTCGTGCTGGATGAGTATTCAGCCAACTTTCACCATGACGCAGTAGCTTCTCGACTTCTTCGTCATTCATCCAGTAGTATTTATCATCATCAAATACTGGTATAAGCACGTAGATATGACTTAAAAGATCGGCAAGAGTCAGGGTGTGGTGTAGTTCAACAGTATAATAATGACTCTGCCCCCACTCTGGAAACTTTTCATCAAGCAGATGACCTGTGGTGCTGACAGAGTAGCCCAAAGGTTCAAATAATTGTCGCAGCAACCCTTCACCGTCCCGACAGGGTACAACAGATAATCTTGCTACTAAGGGAATAGGAGTTTGTGCTAGTTTCAGTCTCTCTTGGGAAGGAGTAGTAAGAGTTGTATTGAAGACTTGTGCGATCGCCACACTTAAAAACGAAGAAGCAACATAAGGGCGATCGCTCAGATATTGCTCAGTACTTGAACCACGTCTTTGTGCTAATTTCACAGGGTTAATTTCCAGCAGCAGCGCCGCCGTACAACGCTGTATATCTGCTTCTGGATAAAATACATGTGCCTGTCCAAAGGGAAAAGTAAAAGACTGGCAAATATCTGGATGTTTATGTAGTAGGTAGCCTAGCTCTGTAGCAGGCTGATGTGTAGTCGAAATTGTCAGCAGCATTCACTTTCAATAAAGGCGATTATAAGAAAGATTAATGAATACTACCACTGTCAAGTCTGTGATTACGTAAAATTCCTCATACTAACAATACATTTTGCTGTTGCAAGCACAAATCTATGAGGAGCGGCAGATCATTACCCATTCCACACCATGCCTAGTACTGACACAATAGAAATAATATCCTAGAAAAACACCTACCCGTGAACATGCCCATTAGCCCATCCGCCACTACCCAAATTCGTAAAGCCGACCATATCCGCATTTGTCTAGAAGAAGATGTGCAATTCCAACAAACCACCAATGGACTAGAAAAATATCGTTTTAGCCATTGTTGTTTACCGGAACTCGATCGCAATGAGATTGATCTGAGTACTAATTTTCTAGAGAAGCAATTAGGCGCACCGTTGTTAATTTCTTCCATGACTGGAGGAACTCCAGAAGCAGGAATGATTAACCGTCGGCTAGCAGAAGTTGCTCAACACTATAAATTTGCTATGGGTGTCGGTTCTCAACGCATAGCTGTGGAAAAACCTTCTGTGGCTGAAACCTTCGCCGTCCGCAAATATGCGCCCGATGTTCTCCTGTTTGCCAATTTGGGTGCTGTTCAACTCAACTATGATTACGGTTTAGAAGAATGTGTACGAGTTATTGATATTCTCGAAGCTGATGCCCTGATTTTGCACCTCAATCCACTACAAGAGTGTATTCAACCCAAAGGTGATATAAATTTCAGAGGCTTATTTGACAAAATAGCTAATTTATGCGACAAGGTATCCGTTCCTGTAATTGCCAAAGAAGTAGGCAATGGTATCTCAGCAACAATGGCACAGAAGCTGATTGCAGCAGGAATAAAAGCAATTGATGTGGCTGGTGCTGGTGGCACTTCTTGGGCAAAAGTGGAAAGTGAGCGAGCAGAAAATCCCTTACAACGCCGTTTAGGTCGAACCTTTGCAGATTGGGGTTTACCAACGGCGGAGTGCATCACCAGCATTCGTGCAGTTGCACCAACAGTACCTCTAATTGCCTCCGGTGGATTGCGTCATGGACTGGACGTAGCAAAAGCTTTGGCATTGGGAGCAGATGTAGCTGGTTTAGCAATGCCATTTTTGCAAGCGGCTGCTTCTTCAGAAGCTGCTGTTTACGACTTGGGTGAAGTATTAATTGCTGAAATCACTACAGTGCTATTTTGTACTGGCAACGCTACTATTAGGCAATTACAATCTTTAGGGAGTTTAGAACCCATAAAATAAGTATATATAAAGTAGTTGTAGTTAATTGGTTATTGGTAGTTAGTACGGGCGTAGACGCGCTCTGCGCGGCTTCTTTTAAAGTACGGGCAAAATGGGAGCATCCCAATTTTTTCAATATACTGCTGGTTTAAACCGTTAGCTAATAGCAAAAATCGTCTTCAGACGACTCAAATAAATCAAGTAGTCTGCTTTAAGCAGACTTGAACTGTGAGACTGCGATTTCAATCGCACGCGGGTTTTTTAAAATTTGGGATGCTCCCCCGCCAGAATGCTCCTAACCAATGACCAATGACCAATGACCAATGACCAATGACCAATGACTAAATAAAAACAATATGCAGAATTTTATTAAACAAACTTTTGCTAGCTTAGTTGGAAGTATCCTGGGATTATTTATTTTTTTTGGTTTAGGAACTACAGGACTGTTGTTGCTGTTATTTGCAGCCTCTAGAGATGTTGGACCAGTTGTCAAAGATAAGTCAGTGGTAGTGTTTGACTTATCAACGAAAATTACTGATGGAGAGCCAAGTTCTAGTGAATTGCTACAAAAAGTAATCTCAGGTGAAGAGGAAAAGCAAATGAGCCTCCGCACTATTCTGGATAGTATCGAAAAAGCACGACGTGATCGGCGTGTTGTTGGTATCTATTTAGATGCGACTCGTATTTCTGAAAGTGAAAATACAGCAGGCTTTGCTACTTTTAAAGAAATTCGCCAAGCTCTACAAAAGTTTCGTGCTGCTGGTAAGAAGGTAGTAGCCTACGGTATGGACTGGGGAGAACGGGAATATTACCTAAGTTCGGTAGCCGATACAATTGTGCTTAACCCATTGGGAGCTATGGAAATCAATGGTTTGAGTTCCCAACCTATGTTTTTGGCAGGCGCATTACAAAAATATGGTATCGGGGTGCAAGTTGTGCGAGTAGGAAAGTTCAAGGGAGCAGTTGAACCCTTTGTACTTACTAAGCTAAGTCCAGAAAATCGCCAACAAACTCAGAAATTATTAGATGATATCTGGACAGAGTGGCGTAATGCAGTCGGATATAGTCGTAAAATTACTCCTGGAAAATTGCAAGCGATCGCAGATAACCAAGCCTTTTTGCAAGCAGATCAAGCCAAGAATAATGGTTTAGTAGATAAACTTGGGTATTTTGATGAAGTGGTTAGCGATCTCAAAAAGTTGACAGATAGCGACAAAGATGACAAAAGCTTCCGGCAAATTTCCCTAAGTGAATACGCGCAAGTCCCCGGTAAATCTTTAGGGACGGAACGCAATTCTCAAAACAAAATTGCTGTAGTTTATGCTGAGGGAGAAATTGTCGATGGTCAAGGTAGCGATGGGGAAATAGGCGGTAATAGTTTTGCCAGAATTTTCCGCAAACTACAACAAGATGAGGATATCAAAGCGATCGTCTTAAGGATTAACAGTCCTGGTGGTAGTGCGACAGCAGCAGAAGTGATGCAACGAGAAGTACGTTTAACTCGCGATCGAAAACCAGTTGTTGTGTCGATGGGTGATGTTGCTGCTTCCGGTGGTTATTGGATTGCTAGCGATTCTAACCGTATTTTTGCTGAACCTAATACAATTACGGGTTCAATAGGTGTGTTTGGACTACTGTTTAATGCCCAAAAATTAGCCAATGACAACGGCATAACTTGGGATACAGTTAAAACTGGACGCTATGCCGATAGTCAAACTCTTTCTCGTCCCAAAACTTCTGAAGAATTGGCAATTTACCAACGTAGTGTCAATAAAATTTACAATATATTTCTTGGTAAAGTTGCCCAAGGTCGGAAAATTCCCCAAACAAGGGTAGCAGAAATTGCTCAAGGTCGGGTTTGGTCAGGTACAGAAGCCAAAAATATTGGTTTAGTGGATGAAATTGGTGGTTTAGATGCTGCTATTGCCTACGCTGCTAAACAAGCAAAACTGGGAAATGACTGGGAACTACAAGAATATCCCAAATATGGGAGTTTGGGAGAACGCATATTAGGAAAAGTTCCAGAACAAACACACGCTGCTGTGAACTTGGATCAGCAAAAACTCCAATTACCAGATTCGCTAGCAACTGAATTACAAAAACTCAAAGCTGAACTTGCGACTCTACAAAAGATGAACGATCCCCAAGGAGTGTATGCTCGTTTACCTTTTAATTTGAAAATAGAGTAAATCCTTCTTTGACAAATGACCAATGACCAATGACCAAAAAACAAAAGTTTCCTTACTTAGTTGGTTCTAAGTGGACTGCACAAATAAAGGTAGATGGTTGGCGACACTTCCAAGTTGTCAACCGTAAAAATCAGGGTAAGTGGGTATATGCGGAAATGGTTTCTTCTTGTGACCCTAATGTCCGCTTTTGGATAAATGCTAAGTTACTCGAAGATCGTTCCCAATGGTATCCTGGTTGGCAATCATTGCAAGAAATTGAAGCTTTAGAGATTGGGTAGCTTAGATCTTGCACTCTTGCACTAGAAGTCGCGGCTAAACAGACATGACGCGTAGCGACCACCTACGCGGTTTAAAAGCCTTGATTTTACGTTAGTTCGCGCAGGCGGACTTGGTTTGTGTAGCCGCGATTTCTAATCACCAAGGCTAGGTACAAGATCTAAGGTAGGCGATAAAGCGATCGCTTTGAAACTTGCTGCTTCACATCCCCAAAGGATACAAAAACTGATTTTAGCTTACAACCATATTCCCTATTACCCGTTCCGATTATTTTTTAAATGTAATAATTTTTTATATTTTCTGAGTCATGACTCAAAATTAGCGATCGCTGATCTTGGTAGTTAATTTACAACTGTCTATATTTTTTGCTAAGAATCATATTTCAATTTGAACTGAGAATTTTGACAACAGAAATTATTAGCTATTTTTAAGCTGAAACAGCAAGTCTATCCTTTGCCACAACGATAGACTTGCTGTTTGATGTTCTTAAGTTCCACTTGGTCAGTATAGAGTATTAATACTCTTCTAGCATAAGTTCTATTTGATGAAAACTATATCAATCAAGGAAAGAAGTTTTTTTGCTTATTGTTACTATTTTACATATTTTAATACTATAAAAGCTTTATTTTTTTGTTTTTTAGGCCTTTAAAGGTTTAAAATAGACAAAATATCTTTTAGTCAATTTTATAAATTAAAAAGCTTGTTTTTACAACATAATTTATTTTTAAGTCCCCTTTATTTTCAGCTTTTTTTCGATAATAATGACACTCGAAGACTTAATACATCGCTGTTGCACGCGGTGCTGCAAGTGTTTGAGCCAATTGTTTTATTTATAAAAAAACCATAAGAGGCAAAAAACAGTGAGATTAGCAGTTTACGGAAAAGGCGGTATCGGTAAATCTACAACTAGCTGTAATATTTCCGTCGCTTTAGCCAAACGCGGCAAGAAAGTCTTGCAAATTGGCTGCGACCCTAAACATGACAGCACCTTCACTCTTACCGGTTTCTTGATTCCGACGATTATTGATACTCTGCAAGAAAAGGATTTTCACTACGAAGACATTTGGCCAGAAGATGTAATCTACAAAGGCTATGGTGGTGTAGATTGCGTAGAAGCAGGTGGTCCACCCGCAGGTGCTGGTTGTGGCGGTTATGTGGTTGGCGAAACAGTAAAGTTACTGAAAGAACTCAACGCTTTTGATGAATACGATGTCATTTTATTTGACGTTCTAGGCGACGTTGTTTGTGGTGGTTTTGCAGCACCTCTGAATTACGCAGACTACTGCATAATTGTGACTGATAACGGCTTTGATGCCTTGTTTGCTGCGAACCGCATTGCTGCTTCTGTCCGGGAAAAAGCTAGAACTCACCAACTGCGTCTAGCTGGGTTGATTGGGAATCGCACATCTAAGCGTGACTTGATCGATAAATACGTAGAATCTGTACCGATGCCAGTTTTAGAAGTCTTACCTCTGATTGAAGATATCCGTGTTTCCCGCGTCAAGGGCAAGACTTTGTTTGAAATGGCAGATGTAGAACCCTCTTTGAGCTACGTTTGCGATTATTATTTAAGCATCGCCGACCAACTTCTATCACTACCCGAAGGTGTTGTACCTAAAGATGCCCAAGATCGGGAACTATTCTCTTTATTGTCTGATTTTTACTTAAATCCGAATAAACCACAGGTTCCTAATCCGGAAGAAGAATTAGACTTGATGATTGTATAAATCATTTTTCTCAGGATGGGAATATGGCCTTCTTCTATAGCTTTACAGATTCATTAAAGCAAAAATGGTTGCAATTTTTCCAAGCGAATCGCGACTGGATTAAACTGCACATGGAGGTAGAATCAGTCTACACGCCTGATGGCGGCAAGCGACCACCATCTTACCTGATCCTGGGAGTGGCTAACGCGCTGGAACCGAAGCTAGCACAGTTAATGCTACCTTTTTCTAAATTGAATCCTGATGCAGATACTTTGGTTGAGGTACTGGACTTAAATTTTGATCCTGATATTGCTTTGGGGAACCGCGTTACTCCCAAATCAGAGGAATCGCTAGAAGAAGATGAATCATTAATCGCCATGCAAGCAACATCCCATGGTGAAACATTGACAAATGATTTTGACAAAGATGCGATCGCCCCTGATTTGGAAATGACCCACGACCATGAAGAAACCCTCATGGTTTCCGATACAATGGTACGGGATGAACTCAGAGCAATGGCAACGGAACATCTCAATAGCTCCAGTGAGAATTTCCCGTCCCAAGATCACAATTCTGACAACGAATTCCAGCAAACATCTCACCCAGATGCAGCAGATGAATTTGGCGATATTTCCTTTGATGCAATAAAGGAAACAGACAACACAATCTCCGCCACAGCTGCACCTGAAGAAAACGAATTTGCTGATGTGTTGTCAGATGTTTGGAGTACTGAGACTGGTTCCCTCAAGGGTGAATCAAATACAGATTTTTTTGGGGAAGAAATATCAAATAACGGTTTTGATGACTCGGATATCGCCCGTCTCTTCCCCAACACGTAAATACAGAGTTAGGAGTTTGTCATTTGTCATTTGTATTCACGAATGACAAATGACCCTTAACTCTTAACTTAAAAAATTTAAGGGGAGAATATATTAAAATGACTGTTGCTCAACCAGAAGCTTTAAATTTTGAGTGTGAAACTGGTAATTATCACACCTTTTGTCCAATTAGCTGTGTCGCTTGGTTGTACCAAAAAATTGAGGATAGCTTCTTTTTGGTAATTGGTACAAAAACTTGTGGCTACTTCCTGCAAAATGCCATGGGGGTAATGATTTTTGCAGAACCCCGTTACGCAATGGCAGAGTTAGAAGAAGGTGACATTTCGGCACAATTGAATGATTATGAGGAATTAAAGCGCTTGTGCTTGCAGATTAAGCGCGATCGCAACCCCAGTGTCATTGTCTGGATCGGCACTTGCACCACCGAAATCATCAAAATGGATTTAGAAGGCTTGGCCCCCAAGTTGGAAGGCGAAATTGGTATTCCGATTGTTGTCGCCCGTGCTAATGGCTTAGACTACGCCTTCACCCAAGGGGAAGACACGGTGTTAGCAGCAATGGCTGTGCGTTGTCCAGATAAAGTTTCTGTGGTAGAAGCAGAGAAAAACGAGCGTAACGCCATTCAAAAACTTCTCAACTTTGGTAAGAAAAAAGAAGAAGTTGCTGAAGAAGAGTCTGAATACGTCGATCATCCACCGCTAGTACTATTTGGTTCACTCCCCGATCCCGTAGTTACTCAGCTGACTCTAGAACTGAAAAAACAAGGTATTAAAGTTTCTGGTTGGCTACCCGCCAAACGTTTTACAGAATTGCCTGTCATTGAAGAAGGGTATTATGTAGCTGGTGTCAATCCTTTCCTCAGCCGTACTGCTACAACTCTGATGCGTCGTCGCAAATGCAAACTCATCGGCGCACCTTTCCCCATCGGGCCAGACGGAACCCGTGCTTGGATTGAGAAAATTTGCTCGGTGTTTGGTATTACCCCGCAAGGTTTAGACGAACGAGAAGCCCAAATTTGGGAAGGTTTGGAAGAATACGTCAAACTAATTCGTGGTAAGTCTGTATTTTTCATGGGTGACAATTTGTTAGAAGTTTCCCTAGCACGATTCTTGGTACGCTGCGGAATGACTGTGCATGAAATTGGTATCCCCTATATGGACAAGCGCTACCAAGCTGCTGAATTAGCCTTGCTGGAGAAGACTTGTAAGGAAATGGGTGTACCTATACCCAAGATTGTTGAGAAACCAGATAATTACAACCAAGTCCAACGAATTTATGAGTTAAAGTCTGACTTGGTAATTACTGGTATGGCTCACGCCAACCCCTTAGAAGCACGGGGAATTAATACTAAATGGTCTGTGGAATTTACTTTTGCTCAAATTCACGGTTTTACTAATGCTCGTGACATTCTGGAGTTAGTTACTCGTCCACTCCGTCGCAATAATAGTCTCAAAGATTTGGGCTGGGATAAGTTGGTGAAGGAAGAAGCTAAAATTTAGAATTTGAGTTTCGATTGAGCAACATCATGATTCATTAGTAGAGGCGTTGCAGTGCAACGTCTTCCAGTTCATACAGCGTATTGCAGGTTTATGAAGTACAGTAACAACAGTTTGTAAACCAGTT